>JAAUZY010000031.1 GCA_014804355.1 Lachnospiraceae bacterium | reverse complement strand
AATCGAATTTCACAGGGGTAGTTTACCCATTTTTGTGGATAACTCGATCGATTTCAAGGGAACTGGTTCAAAGTTTTGTAGTATTGAGCATTTCTATATGCTCATGAATAATTCGGGTTTAATAATCTCATACGCTCTAACTCTGCGTAAATCTTTTAAAATATTACCATAGATTTCACTATATTATATCGCATCACAAACTTTTTCATGATATCCATAGCTTTTGACAGATAATTACACATTACATTGTAACATACTCATTAACAGCTTTATCAAGTAGTCGTCCTAAAATATCAATATAATCTCCACCAATAGCCTTTGCCTTCTTGATTGTCATAGGTGACACATACACAGTAAGAGGCTCTGCATTATAGGGCTTATTTCTTCTGGCTTCTATAAATGCCTTTTCCATTTCATCAGTCAACTCCGGAGAATCCTCATCATAAACAAGAGGAATCTTTTTTGCTTCTTCCAACATTTTCTTTTCTTCATTTGATATCTTTGTTCCTTGTTCCAGCTTAAACGATACCATAATACAAACCCCTTTCTTTCGCGGTTGCTAAGCGTGCGGAAATCAATCTAATATTTGATCGACGTTCTGTATATACTACAAATAAAACTTCATCTGCCATTCCAATAGTTATAAACCTATCTCCATCTATATTACTATGCTCATCATCATAAATTTCAATACGATTTTCATCTAAAAACACTTTAGCAGCAATCTCAAATGAAATACCATGTTTCTTTATATTAATTTTTGCTTTTTCTTCATCCCATTCAAAGTTTATATCCATAGTGCTCCTTTAATTTCGTTTATTCCTTTTCCATCGGCACTCTAAATAATTTGCTTTTATTATACTGTATCTTATCCATATTTTCAACGTTCTGACCCTAATGTCTATATAATCAGAAAGCTACAAAACCGGAATAAGGGCTTGCGCCCCTATTCCACTGTCTTCACAACCGCCTTAAACTGCGCAATCTCCTCCACCATCTCCTCCGAAATCCTTTCGCTATATTCTTCTGCCAGATCCAAATACTCATTCAAATCACATAGATAAATGGATACGGTTGATATATCATGCCCATCAATAAGCCGTGTACTGCCTACGTTACTGCTATTGGTATATTCCATTTCTTTGCCGTCTGCATCAAACACCGCAGTATATAAACTTACTTCCTCAGGAATTACCGTATTTACTGACATCTCCATCGAAGAAATCTCAATACTTTCCACACCGATCCCGTCACTATCGTACTGATTGACTTCTACTGTCCGAATATTTCCATCCGTCTGGGTAATTGGTATGGTAAAATGCCACGCACCTTCCTGATGCCAGCTTTGCCATTCAAGCCCGTACCATGCCTTTGGTATACTGTTATAAAATTCCGTCCGCTGTTCATCTGTCATCTGCTCGTATTCTTCATCGCTCAGTTGAAACTCCTCCGGAGGTTCGGCGTCTTTTAATGTACTGGCAATCTCCACAATCTCGAATTCCATGGTAAAGGTTTCCGGTATTTCTGAAACAGGCGCCGCCGCCGCTTCTTCCAACTGCCATTTCAGACTGTCATAATCTATTCTGATAATACCAAGAAACGTATGCTCATCCACAAATTTCCCCTCTATATATCTCCTGTTTTTACGCTGTCCCGGACAGAAAGAGTAATCCTCTATCGCTCTCGCCTTGATAAACTGCTGCCCGTCCTCTATGGTTGCCACCATCTCAGGAAATGCCTGCTCATTTTCCACTTTAACGCCGATATAGACCGCCTGATTGGAGGCATATTCTTCTGTGATGGAGATGGTAATACCGCCGTCTGTGGATACCAACTCTTCTTCTGAAAATCGCTCTGCAGTGCTTTCTTCCGAAGATAGCTCTGTCGCACTTTCTTCCAAAAGTAATTCTGTCGCATTCTCTTCCGGCAGTAGCTCTGTCGTGCTTTCTTCCGGCAATTTCCCGAATGGATATACATCCGCAACCCTCGCAAAGATACTTCCCAGAATCGGAATCTCCCTCGCCAAAACCGGATTCATAACACAGAAAATGAAAGTTACACATAAGACTGCTGCCACACTGCCAAGCGTGATAAAAACTTTTCTCCATACAGTGTTCTTATTGTTTTGATACGATATAGCTGTTTTCTTATTTTTACCATTCCTAATATTTCCGATAGTTGTTTCTCTGCTTTTTCCTCTGATCATTTCATATGCTTCTATCATCTTAGCATCTATTACACTGCTGTCTTCCAGTTCAGCTCCTAAAATATCGTAAAGCATTTTATCCGATACATTCACTGCATTTCTCTGCATATCAGTCTCCTCCTTCACTTAAAACGCATGCTTCTTTCTAACAAAATCTGCTACTCATTACTATCGTTCCGTCTTCTCATGACAATTCCACCCTCAGCTGTTCTTTGCCTCTGTGAAGCTTGCTTTTTATAGTATTCTCGTTCATATCCAGAATGGCGGCAATTTCCTTCGTCGTAAACTGTTCGCCATAATATAACTGAAAAATGGCGCGGCTGTCTTCGGGCAGACTCAAAAGCAATTCCTTGAACTCTACATCAGCGTTCCCCCGGTCAATACTTTCTGTGTGTCCGGCCGCCTGCTCATTTTCAAGGCTGACATTTCTCTTGTTTCGCCGCCAGGTCTTCGTGCAGTTATTGATCAGGATTCTCACAAGCCATGTTTTAAAGTGCTCCTGCTTCTGCAGGGTATGCAGCCTTTCATAAGCCGCCAGTATCGTATCCTGTATTGCATCCGCGACATCCTCATCATTTCCCAGATAACCGTATGCCACCCTCCGCAACGTCATCTTACATTCTTCCATGAGACTAATAAATGCCTCTGCATCTCCACATTGTGCTTTTCTTACTAAGGTTTCCATCGTATCCCCCTACATAGTTTTCTACTTCGGTCCGGTTCGTCGAAACGTCTCAACTCTTGCACATTAGATGAAGCTGCGAGGCATTTAGTTGCAGCAATATATAATTTATATGAAAAATTTCCGGTATCTTATATTTTCCATTCGCCTGTCCTGCAGACGCGCAGATCCATGCTACTCTGTTCCGGCCACATTCTCGGTCAGCCATTCATATGCTTTCACGGCATAATTCTCTGCATCCGTTATATTTTCGCCGCCGGTGACTACATAATTCACCTGATTGACACGTGCATAAGCAGACCACTGACCATTCGACTCTCTTATTACATAGACTCTGATACCATGAACCATGATACATTCCGTATCCTCGTCATCCACAAACACCGGTGCCTCTGCTACCTCCGTGACAGTCAGATCCGCAGCGTAAACATCCTCAGATATCCCGTCCATGTTATTCATTCCGGCTCCATCGTCAATCTCTTTTCGGATACTATCATCCTCATACTCTGCCGCTTCCGCCGCTTCTTCCGGCTCATAATTATCTTCGGCCGCCGCCATATCCGCTCCGCTGTCATATGCCGCACCGGCATTGCTGTTCTCATACCGGTCAGCGCTTTGATCCGCCATAATTCCTTCGGAATATTTCTGCTCTGCAACGGTCATATCAGCATCGTCGAACGTCTCTTCCGCTGCGGCTTCCGCCATATCATACGCTGTGGTATCATCTGAGGCAGGAGCAGCGCCTGAGGCAGATTTATTGAAACGTTTTCCTACCATACCGGATGTGACATTAATCAAAAGCAGCACCATCGCAGCTGCCGCCACCGGAAGCGCCCATCTGTATATCTTTCCGGAGCTGATTACGGACTGCCTGTCCGTCTGCGCCCGGTTCTTCGGTAGATCTGCGTTTATTCCCTCCGATTCCTGCATCAACTTATCCGGACTCCATGCTGCAAATGCGGCCTGTGTTTTCTCTCGCTGCAGACGCAGTTCTTCTTCCTGCATCGCCTGTTTCGTTCTCCGAATCAAATCCGCCGGCGCATGTATCTGTGAAGTTTCCTGTTTATACTGATTCATCATAATCATGACTTCTTTCTACCAATTCCCTTTTTGTCCGTTTCTTAGCCTGTGTACCATTTGTGCTGTCTGTCGCTACAATTCATCTCCGACCAGCTCTTTTAACATTTCCCGCGCCCTGCGCATCTGGGATTTCACGGTTGTCTCTTTCTGATCGGTCAGTTGCGCAATCTCCATGACTGTCCGTTCCTCAAAATAGTACAAGTGTATGACTAACCGATACTTCGGCGGCAGTTTATGTACTGCCGCCCTCACCGGATGTTCCTCCGGCAGCTCATATCCGCCGCCTTCGTCCGCCAACCGCTCCGGTTCCTCCATATAGTCAACATTTTTGTGCCAATACTGATCATAATGTTTCTTCGCACAGTTGATCGTTACCCGAATCAGCCATGCCTTCACATGTTCCCATGATTCCAGATCCTGTATATGGCTCACAAGCCGCACGAACACCTCTTGAAACAAGTCGTCTGCGTCCGTTGTATTTTTCATCTGGGACAGTGCCAGCCGGTATACCATATCAGCATACCGGTCGATCGCTGCCTCCGCCGTGATCTGCTCTTCTTTCATAATACTGCCTTTTTATTTTATTCCGGTTTCTGTGAATTATTGATCTCCATAGTACACACACTTCCATCTTTAACAATAATGGTATATCTGTCCAATACACTTGTATCAGGATCGGACACTTCATAGTAAGTATAGCCGCTGTCGGAAGTCTCTACTTCGCAGTTGAAACCGTCTGTTGCCTTCTTAACCGCATCCTCGGAATCACCCACTTTAATATTTCCGGGGAATACCAGATCAAACTTCGGTCCGTTTACGCTGGACTCCATGGATAAAACATAGCAGTTCTCTATTATAGTCGCATAATCGGCATAGTTCTCCACCATCGTATGCAGCGTCTGGTTGTTATACCTAAGATCGACCCATCCGTTACCGCCTGCTGCCACTTCGCTGTCAGATTTCGCCGTATCAATCGAAAAGCCGTTCTCTAACAGCACGGATACCGGACAAGGCAGATAGTATACGTTACCCTCCAACTGTGCCGTGTAGGCGTAGAAATCATTCCCTAATTCTTTGGGCGCTTTATAATTTTTCACCATATCCGGAACAGTCTCATCAATAGAGTTATCTGCACCTTCCAGCTCTACGAGGTTCTGAATATCAATCTCCTTTAATGTATTATCGTCCTTATATACATACAGCTCAATCTCTCTGTAGAAATCATTCTCGTAGGTCAACTTATAGTACAGGTCGCTGTCATAATCGTCACTGGGATCACCGTAAGCCGCCTTGATGTCATCTGCATTAGATACACCGTACTGTATGCCGCCCGGCAGTATAATCTCCCAGTCACAGTCTTCCAGATAGAATTGATCCAGCGTGATACCCGCTACCATACTTTCCGAGAAAGGCACTGCATTCATGGACAGGTTCGCAAACCTTGTATACACTTTAACACCATCCTTCTCCCACACCTCGGTTGTTGTATACTGATTAGAGGATAATGTCTGTGTGTTGTCACCGTCATACTCCCAACCCAATGCCTCGAAATCCGAATACCACATGGGGAACTGATATACCGTACCGTCTATGGATATCTGGAAATCATACAGATCATCGGACAACTCACTCGGTGCCGTTGCCGCCTTCGCAGGTTCTTTCTGCTCTTCCGGCTCTTCCTCTGCCTCGGGTTCTTCCTCCGCTTCCGGTTCCTCTTCCGCTTCCTCCTCTTCGGGTTCCTCATTCAGTTCCTCTTCCAGCTCCGCTCTTGCTTCATCCGCTCTAGAGCCCGCCTCGGCTGCCTCATCCGATGAGCCGCAGGCCGTCATGGATAATGTGCAGCTGATCACTAATAATAGTGCCAATGTTTTTCTCTTCATTTTTCCTCTCCATTCTCTTGATGCAGGTTTTCATACATGCTTTTTCTTCTTTTGATCGGTGATCTCACAGCCCGTTCATTTATAATACCGCTGAAGAAACCAAAAGGTTGCAAAATCTCAGGAAACTTTCCGATCCCTTTTTTCTACCATCTTGTCATACTGTCCATACATCTTCTGGACTTCATTCTCCAAAATATAATAATGCCGTATGTAAGGAATCAGCAGTACGAGCAGCGCAATCGCAAGCAGTCCCACTGCGATCGTAAACGACACTACCGACAGAGCGATCACAATCACTTCAAGAAGTGCGAAAGTAACTGTCACGATCAAATGGATCAATCTCTCATGCTGGAAAAAGGAAACCTGAATTAAATGCTCTTTTATCACGGCATCCCAATCAGAATTATCCTGAGAGATCAATTCGTCAATGTATTTTCTGTAATTTAAGATCCGTTGTTCCATGCGCGATACTCCTCCCCATATATTTCTGTGCCGCTTTCTACCGACGTGTTAATCATTGTATCATGTATATTTGTCGAGGAAAATACATTTTATTGCTTTTCCTGTCTTTTCCTGTCACTTTTTCCGCTCCCCAATCGTGTGTAAACGTGAAAAGACTTTTTAAGCCGCCTTTGTACGACAATGATTCCTGCACAAAAACACACTGATATGGGAGGACGATTCATGGATACCAAAGATTCACAGAAAACAAAACTTCATAAAAACCGAATCTTTCGCAAATTATTCACATTTTTTCTTTGCATCTTCTTATTGCTGCATCTGACCATCGGCTGCGCTGACCGCAACCTTTCGGATGTAAACCAATCAGAAAACCCTGAAACTTCTGGTATGGGACGTTATGTAGAAACAATCACAGACTTGCCGGACAGCCTTTCCGGCCCTATAAACAAACTTTTCCGACTGGCAGATGACAGTCTGATCCTAACTGACTCGACTGCATCTTTTCTGGTTTCTGAAGATAACGGAGATACATGGCTTACCGATGAACGGCCATGGCATACCCAGCTGTTAAACGAAGGCGCGTATGTCATCGATGTGGCAATCGGTCCGGATAATACCACCGCTGTAATCTACCAGCCGAGTGCCGTTAAAACAGAGTCAGACTCTCTTCTTCCCCAGCTTATGCTGATTGAATCTGACGGCACGCAGATACCTGTTACAGTCGATTCCCCAAATGACGCGCAATACCTGGTCAAAGTTTTTACTACAGATTGCGGCAGAATATTTGTCACACTATTTGCACAGGATAATTTTAATATCTATGAAGTCCTGAAAGATGGCAGCAGCCGGCTGTTTCTTACTATGGATGAAAAATCGCCGGATCAGCTCCTACTGTCGGACCATTTGATGATTATATACGGAACCGAGTATGAATCTCCTCTTATCTATGATGTAGCATCAGAAACTTATCTGGAAGATGCCGTACTCTCCGATTTTATCATTGACCATACCGCTAGGACTTCCTCCGCTACAGAATCAAACGGTTCATTCTACGCTACGGACTGGTATATATTCACGGCATCCGATGATTCTATTTGGCTGGCCGGGCAGGGAGGTCTGTACCGTCACACAATAGGTGGAAATGCATTAGAACAGATCATTGACGGAAACCTTTCGGTGCTGAGCGATCCTTCGTATCATATTACCGGAATAATACCGCTGGATGATCATGAGTTTCTGGCCGTCTTCCTCAACCGGAAATTGGTACATTTTACATATGACCCGAGTATACCCTCCAAACCTTCAAAGACATTAAAGGTTTATAGTGTGGAAAACAATGATACCATACGTCAGGCAATTACCTTATATCTGTCGGATCATCCGGATATCTATATCGAATATGACATCGGTATGTCCGCTGACGATGCTGCCACAAGAGAGGATGCATTAAAGAAACTGAACACAAAAATTATGGCCGGAAACGGTCCCGATGTAATAGTCATGGATAATATCCCTCTGAACACCTATATTAAAAAAGGTGTTTTGAAAGATCTCTCTCCGGTATGGAATCAGATAAATGAAACGGAACCGCTTTTTACAAACATTGGAAATGCCATGAAAAGTGAAGACGGTAATATCTATGCCCTTCCCTGCGAAATACAGATTCCCATTCTCTTTGGAGATGAGGCGGTAATATCTCAAATGAATGATTTGAAGAGCATTGCCGACATGACCGAATCTCTACGGCAGGATAATCCCGGACAGGACTTGTTCGGCCTCTATACTACGGAAGACATATTGCGCCTTTTCACTACGGTATCTGCTCCGTCATGGACAACAGATTCCGATGAGCTTAACATACAATATCTTTCCGATTTTCTGGAACAGACGAAAAGATTGTATATCGCCCAAAACGAAAACAATATGGAAGATCAGCCGGAAATATACGTTGTCGGTACTCAAAGAGACAGCACAGATGCCCGATTAAATTTAAAAGTAATAGAATATGTGGGAAGATACTTATCATCATTTACCTGCGGCATTCTTCACAATCCCCGTGTTTATGCCGAATTAAATTCTGTCAATGAAATAAACGGATTTGAGTCCTGCGGATGGAAAACGATGAACGGGCAAAATGATCATGTGTTTATTGCCAAAACGATTGTCGGAATCAGTTCAACTACACATAATACTGATTGCGCCGAAGATTTCCTGCGCGTCTGTCTGAGCACTGAAAATCAGCTAAACCTGCGTTCCGGATTACCGGTCAACAAGACGGCATTAAATAATACTTTTCCGTTAATCGATGATCAAACTTCTGAGTACCTGCCCTATGACAGCGAATATCTGGCCGACTCGGAGGGAAACTTGACCAGATTTGACATTTATCCGCCGAACCAAGAGGCTATTACTGTATTACGTGTCTGTATAGAAGATGCCGATACCCCATATATAGAAAACAAGCTGTTGGAAGATATCGTCTGCAAACAGGGCATTGCTTACCTGCAGGGAGATATTTCTCTGGAAGAAGCACTGGATTCCATTAAGAAACAACTAACGATTTACATGACAGAATAGCATGGCGGAGGAGGTCGCGTGTCGTGAACAGAAAAAGTGAATCTGAAATCAACCGCATCCTGCAAACCTACGGCAATATGCTATACCGCACCGCCTATCTGCTTCTGGGTAATCCTCACGATGTGCAAGACGTTTTGCAGGAGGTGTTGCTTCGCTATATGGAAAAGGCTCCTGCATTTACCTCTTCCGATCACGAAAAAGCATGGCTTCTGCGCGTAACCTCAAACTGCTGCAAAGACTGCCTGCGTTTTCGTAAACGGCATTCCTATATCGAGCTGGAACAAATACAAGAATATTTTCCGGCGCCGGAAGACAGACATTTATTTCAGGAGCTCTATGCCCTGCCAACTAAGTGGAAAACTATATTACTGCTGCATTACTTTGAAGGTTATCCGATCAAAGAAATCGCAGAAATTACCGGTCTGTCGGAAAGCGCCGTGAAGAAGAGACTGCAGCGGGCAAGAGACGCGTTGAAATTAGAGCTTACCACTTAACAATGTCAAACCAATATTTCAGACAACTCAACCTTATCACAGCACCACTGGTGAGCTTAGAACAATACCTAATTTTAAATTATTTTACAAGAAAGGACATCTGACTATGAACGAAAAAGATATAACACAAATCAAAGAATCCATTATTATGCCATCTGAAATGGCTGATACCCTGTTACAGAACTGTACCCAATCCCGTATAAAGCACTACCGCTACAGCCGCTACTCCAAAATTTGTGCCGTTCTTGCTACAATTTTCTGTATCGGCGCCGCCGGCTCCACTTCGCTGGCGGCTTATAATATCTATCAGGAAAAACAACTGGTTGTCTTTATGGATTACGACCTGACGCAAGAGGAAATCGAGGCAATCGGCGACACGCTTGCACAAATTCCCGACGTCACCGTCCATTACGTCAGTGGAAACGAGGCATGGGAAGAATTTAAATCTGAATTTCTGACCGGAAATGCAGAATTGGAAGAGTGGGCCGACTCCATAGACAATCCCCTCACCGATTCTTTCAATTACGAGGTGAGCATACGTCTGGGCGCTAACACGGAAGCCGTCCGCGAAGAGATCGGCAGAATCGACGGAGTTAGATTGATCACCACCAGACGGGAATTAAAGGAATAAGACTGTCAATCGAGTAAGGGCGGCACCGCTAGGCGCTGCCGCTCTTTCTTTTATTCAGAATTTGTTCTATATTCCATATCTGATAAAGTGGCAGATTTAGCAAACTCTGCTCTCTGCGATAATCTTTCAGAGATGTTCTAACTGCAGTTTCCGGCTGGTATTTTTTGCAGAACACTTTCAGACTCTGTGCATGTACATTTAACCCTGCTTTTGCTTCCACCGGAACAATTTTATTATTATAGGAAAAAATAAAGTCAACTTCAGAAGTTGCACCTTCACTCCAATAATAAATATTCGATGCAATTTCCATAGCTTGCAACTCCTGCAGGACAAACTGCTCCGTCAGCGCCCCCATAAACTCTTTAAAAACCGCCACAGAATCTAAGATAATTCCCGCTTCGATCTCACACATCGTCCTAAGCAGACCTACATCCAGAAAATATATTTTAAATGCTTTCAAATCCTCATATGCTTTCAACGGAAGCTTTCCTCCCGTAACCAGCCCTACCTTGCGAATCATACCACTATCTTTCAACCACAGAAGCGCATCTTCGTACTCCCGCGCTCTTGCCCCCTCTTTAGCCAACCCATAAATAAATTTCTTATTTTCTTTGGCTAACTGAGAAGGTATGGAACTCCAGATGTGATGTATTTTCGGAATCACACTTGTCGGTGCATGTTTTGAAAAGTCGTTCTCATAAGCACGTAAAAGCCTCTTTTGAATATCCGTCACTTCGGCAAAATCTCTTGTTTTTATCCATGTATCTATTGCTGCAGGCATTCCGCCGATAATAAAATATTTTTTCAGATTATCTACATATTTTTCTCTTAACAGCTCCGGTAGCTTTTCTTCATAATGTTCTCGGGCCCACTCGATCAGCATTTCTTCTTTATTTGCTATCAGAAATTCCTCAAAAGACATTGGGTAAATATTCACAAAATCCACTTTTCCAACCGGAAACGAGGTGCCCGAATGTAGAGTAACTCCAAGAAAAGATCCTGCACAGCAAATCGCATATTCCGGCGCTTCTTCCGCAAAATATTTGAGTGCCGTCAACGCTCTTGGAACTTCCTGTATCTCATCAAATATCATCAGCGTTTTTGTAGGATCAATCTTTTTCCCATGGTAAGCGCCTAATAACTCCACAATTCTTGCAGGTACGATACTTCCCTCAAAAAGATCTGCTACTGCACCGGGATTCTCAAAATTAATGTAGCATACATCTTCAAAAAATTTTTCACCGAATTCTTTTAATAACCAAGTCTTTCCTACCTGCCTCGCGCCCATCAGGATCAGCGGAAGCCTGCCCTCTTTTTCTTTCCATTCCGCAAGCTTTTTGATAGCTTTTCTGTACATAAAAACTCTCCTGCTCCATTCAGCAATAATATAATAAGATTTGAACATTGCCTTTTTCTATATTCTACTTTAGTATTCACATTTTCGCAACCGTTATTCTTCATATATTTCACGTTTTTATAATCTTAATTATTATAATATTCACATTTTCATAACCATAAATTCTATAATCATCCACATTTCAATAGTCTAATATTTAAAAATAGCGCCCATATTGGGCGCTATTCAAAGAGAACCGTTCCTTCCGTATCCTGAATAACAATATTGTCTGTTGATGAGTCGCCTACGGCGGTAGCTACATATTTCGCAATCTCTGACACGCTATCCTGTGAAAGATCCTCTTGTAACTCCAGCGAAATCACCGCCTGCGTGTTATCTCCGGCCTCTGCCAGTGTGACCGCAGCACACTTAACAGTGGGATATCCTTCCTCTATACTATCACTTAACAGCTCCTGCAGATATTCTGTGTACTTCATCTTTTTATCAGCCTCTGTAAGATCGCCCTCGGTGATATCGTCCAGCAAGATTTCTTCTGCCTCTATATTGCCGGCAGAAAGATTATCTTCCTCCGGTACTCCGCAGCCTGTAAATAATCCCATCATGATAACCGCCGGAACAATTCTGGCTGCTACTCCGATATATTTCTTTTTCATCATTATATCTGATCCCCCCTTCGTGAACACACATAAACCACCGTTATTTTCTTATTGATTTCTTTATTCTACATGATTCCAACTATTCCATCAACACTTATTTTAAATTTCCAGAAATCCTAAGAACTTCTTCCATTCCATGTAGCCCTTCAAGTCTCCGTATCGGTACTCCGACTGCATGATACCATTCACAATCTTCGCCCAATCAAACTTTTCCGAAAAGCTCCATGTGCCGGTTCTGCTCTCAGCATCCTTCACGGATTTTGTAACTACAGCTTTCAGCACTGTGTCCTCAAAACTGCCTTTTCCGCTTTCTTTCAGACTGGCAGTGTACGCATACATTTCAACCGTATCACAGTTTTTCGGGTCTACCTTTGACACGTCCACCATCCGTTCTGTTACATTTCCCGACTTATCCCATATTTTCACTTTAAATACAGGGTTTTCCGGGTCAAAGTCCTGTGTCCTATATACGGAATAAGAGGAACCGCTCACGAGTTCCGCTCCTGAGAATATCGTAATATCCCCTGACCCTTCATCCGCGCCATGCAGAGTAGCTGTCGCCTGTCCTGCTGCCTGCGCCGCTTCCGCCGCCTGTTTTGCAAAGTTCCCGCCTGCCACATTTCTTTCTGTCCTTCTTGTTATTTCATACCCTGCTACGGGGTAACCTGCTGTTGCAATTCCACTAACGCTCATTTTAATCTTCTTCCTTTCTCTGTTTGATTATTTCTCTTCTTCCATTAAATACATCCAACGACAAATACATATGCATTGATATAGCCGACTAATCCTCACAGTTATTCGTATATTGCTATTTGTTCGCTCCTATAATAGAATTTATCATCACATCGGCCTTTGATGCCGAAACTAAACTATGAGACACACTGTTCATTGCCTCCCGGATTCTTCTCTGATATACGGAAGATAACGGCAGTGCCTTTACACTCTCCTGATAATACGCTTTGTTTCTTTCCATCTCCTGCAGTTTACGCTTTAAGGCGGACTCTTCCACAATCCGGGCATATTTCGCACGCCTTATCTTTTTTGCCCTCTGATCTTCTTCAAACCGTCTCTGTTCCGCTTCTGTCGGTCCGGTAATTTCGCCGCCACCGCTAATCAGATTCCAGCGTGCAACTTCCCCGTTCTCATCCAGAACGATCAGCGCTGAATTGATTCTGCCGGGCACAGGATAGCCGTTTCACGCAAGAAGATGATTAATATTTGCCATGATCTTATCTGCTATTGCCGGGTCACTTTTTATTTTTTCCTCCAACGCCGGCGGTACGACGATGGAATGCTGCCCTAGTACCGAATCCAGCCTAGATTGTACTTTCGGATCTGTCATCGCCGGATTTGCCCCGCTTGGCGTCCAATTTAAAACCGATTCATCTACTTCTTTTGCAAAAAATTTTTCAAAAGGAAAATCCATTCTCTGCCATGTTCCCTGCGGAATCTTTGAAGCATCCATCACATGATAATAGGCACCCGGAAACATTGCCTGTAATCGATTCTTAAAATTTGTCAGGTTCACATTCTCCTGTCCCGATACTCCTTGTGCAGATTTAGTCGATACAATATCTCCAAAGCTGACCCCTCCATGCCTTGTTGCCGAGGTATTTTTCGCTGTCGTGTTCTTCACCGCTGCATTCTTTCCGGCAAGAGCCTGTAAATAATACTCGCCCATTTTACTTGTAAATCCGAAGTCCATCGTTACTGCTCCTTTCTAATGCTCTCTATATGTTGATTCAACTCTTATTGTATAACGATTTTCTGCTACGCAATCCTTTATAACCGTAATACGAATCAACATTCATAAAAGTTTCACCACAAAAATGAAAAACCCTGCAAAACAGTCCAAAAACAGCTATTTTCGCAGGGTTATGTCATAAAACATGAAGTTTGTGTCATGAAATATATGGTATACCAGCAAAGATTATTGATTATTGATTGACAATAAAAATATATTTACAATTCCGTTCAAAACATGCTATAGTAGTAAAAAGCATATTTTCTATCATGAACAGATCAGTTATTTCTTTATATTCTAAGTTTCAGAAAATCCATGCTTTGAACCCAATTCACATTCACACAAAGCAGGAGGATCTGGAGCGGTTCTCCTGTATCGGCAGTCTGCCTGTCCGGGAAGATTTGCCGTACACCATTAAGGAGGACATCAGATGAGTGAAACAAAAACGAACGAAACGAAATTGTACGAAACAAGGGTACAGCGCAACTACAAAGACACCGTATTTAGGATGCTTTTTGGAGAAAAGGAAAACCTACTAAGCCTGTATAATGCACTGAACAGCACTGCTTACACGGACATAACTGATCTTGAAATCACCACGCTGGAAAATGCAGTCTACATGAACTATAAGAATGACATTTCTTTTGTGTTTGATTTCGAACTGCTGCTCTATGAACATCAGTCCACTTTGAACCCAAACATGCCGTTACGGGATCTGCTCTATGTGACCAAAGTAATACAGAACCGGATAAAGGGCGAAAATCTGTACAGTAAGTCGCTCGTTAAAATCCCGGCACCCAGATTCATTGTATTTTATAATGGAACAGATTTACAGCCCGAGCAGCAGATACTACACCTGTCAGACGCTTTTGAAAAGGAGCAGGAACATCCATCGTTGGAACTGACTGTAGTTGTCTATAACATCAATTGGGGGTATAATTCAGAGCTGTTAGATGCGTGCCGTCTGTTAAAAGAGTACGCGCAGTATGTTGCGCAGGTTAGAACCTACGCAAAAGAAATGGATTTTCCAAAAGCCGTCGAACGGGCAGTGAATTATTGTATCAGAAACGGAATACTTTCAGACTTTTTATCAAAGAATCGTGCGGAGGTGATCGCGGTGAGTATCTTTGAATATGATGAAGAGAAGCATATGAAGAGCGAGCGGGAAGAAGGACTTAAAACCGGTCTTGACAATCTTTCCCTGCTGCTCAAATCTCTTATGGAAACCGGAAAAACCGAAGAATTGCAGCGTGTTCTTTCCGACAAGGAATACCGGGAACAGTTGTATTGGGAGTATTTCCCGCCGTCGTAATAGGATGTCAAGCCCATGATGGTAACGCTTCCCTTGTTCTTACCCGAGGGCATATGTAGATATATAAATGATAAACTGCTGGCAAATATTGAAAGCGCTGCTTCTTCCATCTTATGATACAATGTTACTAACATCTAGTTAACATAAAACATTATTTGTGGAGGTACTTATGAGCAGCAGAGTCATTAATATCATAATAGGCGTATTATTCTGGATATCAGGTCTTATCACGTTACTGGAAGGTATCTTCCATATGAGAGTATCCAACTTATGCATCGGGATTGGTTTTGTCATTGTTGGTCTTTTATATTTTATGAGAAAAGAAAATAACAAGCGTAGAATTACGAAATAGACCATATAGTCTACTTAATCACCCTCCGATCCCGATACTGCGCATACATCATCAATATCCCTGCAACAGCTCCCATAAAGATAAAGGACTGGATAAACGGCATAAAATTATATGACCCGCCTTCCCAGAAACCTGCAAAATCATTGCTGATATATGTCATAGGCAATGTTGATGCAACTTTCTGCAACATTTTCGGGAGCTGTTCCGTGGATATTCCCATCATACCTGTCAGCATCATCAGAACAAAATAAACAAACATGGTGATACCAAAAGTAATGCCGAACTTCCGGAAAATATTGGCAAACGAATGCGCAATCACTAAAAGTATCACCCCGATTAGGTATAAAGATATAATCAGGCAGATGATCGAAGAAACTGCCGGCTTCGGAATATCCATAGTGATCATCTGAAAAACAGCATAGATCACAAAAGCGATCGTCATGAAAATCAAATGCGCAATGATCTTCGCCGCAAGCAGACTTCTCTCATGAAAACCGAAAAGATGCATTCTCAGAGGCACTGCATTCTCCACTTCCTGAGAATATAATGCGCCATATCCGATAAACATGATGGACATAGGAATGACTAACGACATACTAAGCATAATGGAAACGATGACTTCCTGCCGCACTGCTTCAGGTACCTGACTTCCTATTGTCTTCGAGAAGATCAGCGCCATCATATTCGGAAACACGATTCCGAAGAAATGGACCATAAAATTGCCATTGATATTTCTCATTTCATATAAAACCATATTGATATTACATTTTTTCTTATTCATGATAATTATCCCTTCTTATAGATAGACTCAATTAATTAGACTCAATTTGTTGACTATATAAACATTCTTCTCTGCTTTTTCATCTTTGTCCGGTTTCTGTTCATGCAGGCTGTGAACCGGAATTTATATTCTTAGCATTCGCATAAAACTGCTCTCTGGCATTGATGGACATAATCTCGATATCCGAATTGCTTCTCTTGAAATTCACATTATTATCTACCAGAAGTGACAGCAATCTTTTTTCCTCTTCCTTGTCACGACAGGATAGGGCAATCAGATGATTGGGAGATTGTAAAGTGCGGAATCCATCTGTCAAATTTTTGTTCGTATGGGTATTTTCCAGAATAAAAATCGCATCTCCACAGTAAGTCTTAAATAACTCCTCTGTTTTGCCATAAGCCACGACCTTTCCCTGATCCAGCAGAAGGATCTTATCCGCCAGCTGTTCCAACTCCTCATAGTAGTGAGACACGATGATCAACGAGTCATCTTTATCCCGATACCATTCCACCAGTTTTTCCATCAATTTCTGTCTTGTCTCAAAATCCAATCCCGATGTGACCTCATCATAAAAAGTCAGTTCCGCCTTCTGCATCATGATCATAATAATCGTAAATTTCTGCTTCTGCCCTCCTGAAAGAGCGTTATATTTTTTGGAGAGGCATTGATCAAATTCAAAGAAAGCAATCAGCTCCTGCAGTTCTTTATTCTCTTTGATCTTCGTATTCAGAATCATCTCCATGATCCTTTTTACCGGCATCGTGGTCACATACGCGTTGGTCTGCATATGCGCTGCCATCTGTTCCGGCTTTAACTGCGTTACGATCCTGCCCTCATAATTCGTTAATCCCAGAATCGCTTTGACAAGAGTAGTCTTTCCTGCGCCGTTAGAGCCGATCACTCCAATGCGCTCCCCTTTCTCGAAACAGATCGGACTGTTAATCTGCAATGCGGTCTGCTTCCCGTATTTTACTTGTAATTGTTTAATTGTAAGTAACATATAGCACTCCTCTTTTTCTCTCTTTTTCTCTCTTTTTATTATCACTTCACTACTGTTTTCAAGCTGCAATGTTTCTGCTCTGTTACCGTCTTATGAGTATCCGCTTTCTATGGCTTCTTCACTGCAACACATTTACTTCTGCTTTTGGGTTGCCTGTTTACCGTGCCGTAACTTTTCTAAAATACAGTTCTGTCCGCACACCGTTTTCAATATTTTCAATCTTCAATTTATACCCTGCCAGTTTACTGTAATACGCTGCTACATACAGACCCAGCCCTCTCCCCTTCCTGCTGCCGTCTCTGCTGACAAAAGGCTCGAAAACATTCGGAAGCAGCTCTTCATCTATTGTCACTCCATAGTTTGTCATGCATAACTTCGTATCATTAATTTCAATCATGATCTTCTGCTGTTCCGGTGTATACTGCACTGCATTGGAAAGCAGATTGTCCGCAATCTTTTTCAACATTTCCCTGTCTGTTTGGACAATGCCTTTTCCATCTATTATCACCTGCAGTTTCTTATCTTCCGCCTGCACGGCATAAGCCCTTACAAGCTCCTGCGCCAGCACCTCGACTGCCACATCCTCCTGCTGCATATCCTTCGCATGATAATTCAGGTACAAAATATCCTCCACGATCTTCCTCATGGACAGAAGCTGCTGCTTAACCTCCGGCAGATACGTTTTGGTATCTTTATACTTTCCGACTTCGTTTAGCATCCCTTCCACCAAAAGGAGCGCCGCGGCAATGGGTGTCTTAAGCTGATGAGATGATGCACGCAGGAATACCTCCCGCCTCTCGTTTTCTTCTTCCAGCATATGATTTTTACAAGCCAGATCCTCATAACTGTCACGAAGTCTTGTATACAGTTCCTGCAGATTTCGTTCCAAAGTACCGATCTCATCTTTTCTGTCTGATACGAACACAAATTCATCCGTCTCAAAATGCCCTGCTATCCCCGCACTCTCCGCATGATTGGCGAGCCGGATAATAGGATTAACGATCCTGCCGGCAAAGAACCCCGAAGAGACCAACACTACCAGAAAGATCACTGCAACGATCATCGGCAGACTGCCCATAACAATAGGCGTAATCTCCTCCATCTGCGGAGTCATAGTGGGCAGAACCGTGATAATAAGAGCATCCTGCGTTCGTCCCATGGCAACATAAGTCGTATAACTGTAACTGCCATCCGAAACTCCTCCCTCATACACGATGATATCGCCGGACACGGTATGCAGCTTAGAATATTCCCCCTTATAAACCTGTTCGCCNCCTTTTGGCTCCATCTTGATCTCAANGGGGAAATTTTCGGAGATCAGGTTATGTCCCGCAAATATTTCTTTGAATTTNTCCCGCCACNGNNCNACAAACTGCGCGAAATCATCTCCGTCAAAGTTACTGGAATCGCTGGCATTTCCACTTCTGATCTGATTTAGAAAACCCANNAGCTCTTCATGCCGAACCANGACCGTNGCCTTAAAAAACTTCCCCGCTAAATAAACCTCATCTCCTGTATTCGGAATTTCCAACGTGTACACCGATGACGGGTTTTTGACCGTCAGATTGTCNTAGGATCTCTCCTCCATGTAACCCTTCTGAATCTCCACAGCGGATTCCAGATTACTGTTCANNACATAATCCACATACAACGANGGCAGCATCAACACAAAATANCCTATGACAAAGACGATCATAATCAATGCAAGTACAACACTGTATANAAATGTCTTTTTCCTGAGCCCCATGATTTCCTCCATTCNATGCCACCCCGATAATTTTCCGCACGTATCTGCGAAGCGGCTGNCTATTCCGTCTGCTGTTCCCGAAACTGATATCCTACTCCGATCACCGTCCTGATACAATCCTCCGGCAGTTTCTTGCGTAGGTTCTTGACATGTGCATCGATAATTCTGTCGTTGCCCACATAATCCTCGTTAAAAATCCGAAGGATCAACTGTTCTCTCGTAAAAACCCGCTTCGGCTCTCTCATGAGAATCTGCAGCAGTANAAANTCACTCAGCGTAAGCTCCAGAGACTTCCCGTCATAATATGCCTGATATGAATCATCATGAATNACCAGCCCTTTCTCCTGCTGCGGTTCGATTCTCTTCACACGGCGTAAGATCGTCTCCATCCTTTTTAATAAAATAATGGGNGAAACCGGNTTGATCACGTAATCATCCGCATAGAAATTAAATGCCTGNACCTGNGTCTTCTCGTCATCTAACGCCGTNAGCATNATNGTCGCCATATCNGGGTGCCGCTCTTTAANGTACTGCAGAACNTCCANTCCNCTCACCTTCGGCACCATNATATCCAGCACCGCCATATCAAANTNCNGTGTCNGGAGCNGCTTAAGCGCTTCTTCGCCGTCCCCGACACAGATAACGCTGTAGTTCTGCATTTTCATATACTCAGTCAAAACCTCCCGTATGGTCGGCTCGTCTTCCAAAAATAAAATATTCATGTTTCTGATCCCGCTCCTATCCGGTTTCTGTCTTATTTTTTTCTGTAAGATTTCATTAAGAGTACGCATTGATCGCGTACTCCCTGCGCGCGCCATGTATNTTACTTTGCCTATTGTAACATAGCGGTATGAATTTCGTATGAANATGATGTGTTTTTGNATAGACGAAACCTATCTGCACAGGAATTCCCGGTTCACAAAATAAAAATCCATATTTATTGTTACAGATTTTGATACAAATCAAGCGTAACAATAAATACGGATTTNATGATGCCGAAAGAAAATCTTCTAAAAAGTAATATCGCAAGAACGACAGGTTTTCACTNCACGCATATACTATCTCCTATCATAATTCCTTTAAGAAATACAACACCAAGTCATCATCGTTNCAACACGCCCCATACGGCTCACANACCNTATCACAATACCATACACCACTGCCNTCAGGGATATAGCCGCGTTTTACATACATTCGCTGNGCNCTGCCGTAACCGCTGTGCAGCCCTACTCCTAAATANACCTTGTCNTGGTACTCTCCTGCAATCTGCTCCGCAACATCCATTAACTTACTGCCTATCCCGTGACGCCTGTACTTCTCTAAAACACCGAAGTCCACAATTTCCGGATATCCCATATTAGCATAAGCTCCCCATGTGGAATCAGGATAAACATTAATATATCCCGCAACTTTACCNTGATACTCCGCCACTAGCACAACCGCCTTNTTTTCCTGCCGATCACGCAGTCGCATCNCGNANTTATCNACAGTGGCNTCCNACCCTTGTGCAATCTCCTCCTGCGTGATAATCGGCGCGTCTTCCTCTCTCATGTCACGAATTGTTATCACGTCGTCCGCATAATATATTCTGCTTTGTTGTTCTGTCATCCTGCTTTCTCCTTCAATAACTTTTTCTATTATTTTTAAATCAGATTACACGGAATAAAAGAATTACTTTTATTAATCGGAATAACTTCCTCGCACATGCACACAATCCCACCATCCCCGCGCACTGCTTCCACACGGTCCAGCACCTCAAATTTTTTTATTTCCCGTCTGTCCGGATTCGCAGATTTTTTAATCTCCAACGGATGAATCACTCCGTTTTCTTCCACAAAAATGTCTATCTCCTTTGCATTGGAATCCCGATAGTATGTTAAACATGCTTTAGAAGACGCGTAAGTATAATTCTTTAATAATTCAATCACCACATAATTTTCAAAATAATGTCCGCTTGCCGCTCCATTCATCAGGGTATCTCTGGTCAGCCACATAGATAAATAAGCGCATAAACCGGTATCACAGAAATACAGTTTCGGGGTTTTTGTAAGCCGCTTCAACTCATTATTGGCATAGGGCTGTAAAAGATAAATAATGCCTAGTCCATGCAAAAGACGCAACCATTCTTTTGCCGTCGGCTGAGAGATTTCCGCAGCGTCTGCCAAAGTCTTGTAATTAACCTGTTGTGCTGTCAAGGCAGCACATGCATTTAAGAATTTGCGGAACCGAATCGAATCAGTAATACCTCCCTCCTCAGACACATCCCGCATAAGATATGTTTCAATATAAGAATTAAAATACTCCTGTCGTTGTTCCGCATCCGCCCGCAATGCATCCGGCATCCCGCCCCGCCAGATATGTTCAAACACATCTTCAATATCATTTTTTTTCACAAGCGGTTGTCTCGCCAGCAGACAATCTAAAGAAAAATCCAATTCATTCGGAAAAATTAATCCTTCCGTTTCATTTTTTGATAAGCTGTACAGCTCTAAAATTCCAATCCTGCCTGCCAGTGTTTCGCGGATATTTTTCATCATATGATACTGCTGTGAGCCGGTCAGCCAGAATAGTCCCCGCTCATCACTCTCATCACACATAATCTTAATCTGCTCAAACAACTCCGGCGTTTTCTGTATCTCATCAATAATAATCGGCGGTTTATATGTTTGAAAAAACAATACCGGATCTGATTTCGCAAGCGCTCTCACCATAGTGTGGTCCATGGAAACATAG
This sequence comes from Lachnospiraceae bacterium, assembly GCA_014804355.1. Lineage (GTDB taxonomy): Bacteria > Bacillota > Clostridia > Lachnospirales > Lachnospiraceae > UBA3282. The sequence goes on along the minus strand of JAAUZY010000031.1, from coordinate 47,525 downwards.
GTGCGGTTCTGCTCTGCCGCCAGATGTTTCAGCAATGTAGTCTTTCCCACCTGTCTTGCGCCTGTCACGAGTACTGCTTTAAAAAAAGAATTCATATGCAAAAATTTGCGTTCCAATGTACGTTCTATATACTGCATCGATTTCCCCTTTTCATAAATTTAGGATAAAATAAAGTATACTTTATTTTATCCTAAATTATTCTTGGCTGTCAATATACGAATATATTAACCCTTTGTTACATGTAAAAGAATTTTTCCAACATACTCATATTCAAAGTCTTCCCATGTTTCATTTTCCTATTCCCCAATCATCTCCCAATACTCCTGCGATCCCACATGGCTCCATGTTCATAGTGACAACCTTGTATAAGAATGCTATATAACTTCCATTAAGAACGCTATTACATTCTTGTGAACAATCCCATCCCTCGAAAAATCAAACTTATCCATAGAGATAACATATTTCGGATAATTGTCGGCAACCGCTTTATAAGCGCCGAATTCTCTGTCAATTACGGACTGCTCTGCCAAATAATATGCTACCTGATAATATTCTCTCTTATCACCTTTCACTGCGACGAAATCCACTTCACCATTTGGTATCTTTCCGACATACACCTCATAATCACGATCCCTAAGTTCATTGTATACAATATTTTCAAGCATTGCTCCCATTTCTAACTTGTAACCACTGTTATGAATACGTCCTAATCCCAAATCCGTCAGAAAATATTTATCCAATGTTGTAAGCAATTGTTTTCCGCGAATATCATAACGCTGCGCTTTGCTTACAATCAATGAGGTCTGTATATGGTCGAGATAATTATATAATGTCTGCGCACTGATTGTACGATCTACACTCTTAAAGTAATTTGAGATTCCTTTTGCCGAAAATGTTTGGGAAGGGTTCAGCATAAGATACTCCATAATGCGGTTGATCAAATCAACCTCCTTCGCCCCCGTTCTCTGGACGATATCACGCAGGACAATAGAATTATACAGATCGTACAAAAAAGTCCTCGTCTCACTTTCGCTTTTCATGGAAAACCGCTGCGGCATACCTCCCCAATTCATATATTCTATCAGATCTTCATCTGAAGGTCCTTCAATTCGCTTGATTTCACAATATTCAACAAAAGAAAACGGCGTTACCCGAAAACTTACATATCTTCCCGATAAGAGCGTTGCCAGCTCCCCCGATAAAAGTTTCCCGTTAGAACCGGTGATAAAGATACTTACGTCCCATGTGGCTCTGAATGAATTAATGACTCTTTCAAATTCATTTACCATTTGAATTTCATCAAAAAACATATAATACTTTTTTTCATTTTTTCTTTGATCGCAGATATATTTATATAGTTGTTCTGCCCCAGTAATAAATGAATATTGAAAATCCTCAAAATTTATATAAATAATCTGCGACGCCTCAACACCATTTTCTATAAGCTCGTCCATAATCTGCTGCAAAATAACCGACTTTCCGGACCGCCGCAGACCAATCAGAACCTTTATTAATTCACTGTCATAAAACGGACGTATTTTTTTTAAAATTTTTTCTCGAATAATCATATGAATCCCTCATAAGAGTATTTTTTGACTTATTTAATCTATTATATGTATTTATAATAGAATAATTCATCAGAAAAGTAAAGTTATTTTGATACATCAAAATAACTTTACTTAACAATAACTTTTCTTGTTATTATTTTATACAATTTACAACCGGTCTTCTCAAAAACGGTCAACGGAGTTATCATGAGTATTAACCGCAGCGGTTAATATAAAGGAGTATTATGAACGATAAATTTTTTTCATTGCCGAAGGCAAAACAGGAAGCAATCATCAACGCCGGATTTCGTGTATTTTCAGAAAACTGCTACAAGAAAAGTCCTATGAGCGAGATCGCGGCTGCCGCAGGAATCAGCAAATCCCTGCTCTTTCATTATTTTTATAACAAAAGGGAGCTGTACTTTTTCCTCTGGGACCAATGTATGAAGGCCACCACAGAAGCCCTCGAAAAGAATCTTTCTTTTGTCCCGAATGATCTCTTTGAAATGATGTACAAGGGATTAAAAATAAAAGCGGACGTTATGCGCCGCTATCCCGACTTGGGGGCTTTCGTTGTCAAATCATACTATGAAAAAGATCCCGACGTATGTGAAGACCTTCAAAAATTAATTGCAAAATATACCGATTTTAAGGCAAGTCCTGTCTTAGCAGCGCTGGACCCCGAACAATTTATTCCGGGGCTCGATCTGCAGATGATGTATCGGACTATGTACTGGGCTTCGGAAGGTTATCTGTGGGAAAAAGTTCAGCAGGGCGGCGTGGACGCCGATGAAATGGAAGCGGACTTTATTAAAATCATTGACTTCTGGAAGACAGTCTACACCAAACAATAAATTGACTTGCAGAAAAGGGGAGCTTTATGAACGCAATCCAAATTTCAAACTTAACAAAATGTTACGGAAAATCCAGAGGGATCATTGACCTGAGCCTGACGGTACAGGAAGGGGAATTCTTCGGCTATATCGGACCCAACGGTGCGGGTAAATCAACAACAATTCGAACACTGCTAGGATTGATCTCCCCCGATTCCGGCTCCGCACAGTTTTTCGGCATGGACATCCGTAATGATCGGAAGGCCGTCTTATCCAAGGTCGGCTATCTCCCCTCAGAGGCAATATTTTATTCGGGCGCAAAAGTCAAAGATATCCTGAAGCTGTCCGCCGACCTGCGGAAAAGAGATTGTTCACGGGAGGCTGCCGTCCTATGTGACCGTCTGCAGCTTAACCTGTCCCGCAGAGTATCGGAATTATCCTTCGGAAACCGCAAGAAAGTGGCAATCGTCTGTGCGCTCCAACACACACCGGATCTCTTAATCTTAGACGAGCCTACCAGCGGTCTTGATCCCCTAATGCAGCACGAATTTTTTGCCATTCTGGAAGAAAGAAACCGACAGGGCACAGCTATATTTCTCTCGAGCCATATCCTGTCAGAGATTCAACACAACTGTACACGAGCTGCCATTATCCGCGAAGGACGCATCATTGCCTGCGACAGCGTAGAAGCTTTATCCAGGACCAATGCCAAACGGGTTTCGGTTCAGGGAAAAATATCGGTTCATCCATCCGAATTCATCCGCAATCTTGAGGAATCAAAAGGTACCACAAGCTTTCTCTACAGCGGCGATATCAAACAACTGCTTAAGACACTCAGCGAAGGAGAAATAACCGATCTTGCCATATCGGAACCGGATCTGGAGGAAATCTTTATGCACTACTATGAATCTTCTCAAGATAAGAAAGGAACCGTGAAATTATGACATTGATAAAACATGAATTAAGGCAGGGTTGGAAATCCCTGTTGATCTGGACGATCTCCATCGGATTTTTTGTCGCTATATGTGTATTTATGTATCCGGAAATGGAGAGCGAAATGGAAGGTGTAAACGACATGTTTTCCTCCATGGGCTCATTTACCGCCGCCTTTGGCATGGACCGGCTGAACTTCGGTACACTGATCGGCTTCTATGCCGTCGAGTGCGGTAATATCTTAGGTCTGGGCGGGGCTTTCTTCGCCGCGTTGCTGGGAATTGGCGCACTTGCTAAAGAAGAGAAAGAACGAACGGCGGAATTTCTGCTGACCCATCCGGTGAGCAGGGTACGCATTATTACAGGAAAACTGGCATCTGTTGTGCTGCAGATACTGAGCATGAATATCGCTGTATTTATAGTGGCAATCACATCCATAGCTGCAATCGGTGAAGATATTCCCTGGAATGAGATCGGCTTGCTGCATTTGTCTTATTTCTTTGTGCAGATTGAGTTGGCATGTATCTGCTTCGGAATTTCCGCTTTTATGAGGCATGGCAGCCTCGGTATCGGACTTGGAATCGCCACAGTCATGTATTTTCTGAATATTGTCGCCAATATTTCAGAGAATGCGGAGTTTTTAAAATATATCACTCCCTTCGGATATGCCGAGGGAGCCGATCTTATTGCTACTATGAGTTTGGATACCGGAAAGGTTATACTCGGAATGGCATTTGCCATAATCGGAATTATCTTCGCATATGTGAAATACAGTCGTAAAGACATTTACTGATATCTCTATAAATTTTCCAAAATAAAAAGACCTAAGTCCAATGGATTTAAGTCTTTTTACATATCCTGAAATATACTACCCGAATTGCAGAAAACTCTTAAGTATATGGTCTTCATGCCGCAGAATAATCGCCGAAGTCGCCGGCAGAGTCACCGTAACCTTACCGGATACGACCGGATACTCCTTCTCCTCCGTCGTATATCCCTCTGCGGTAGTCAGCATAAGCTGCTTCATCGTGCATTCCCTCGGAACACCCAGATACCATACCGTCAATTCCTTTGTAATTTCATGATCATTGTTGTTGACCAGGATCACCGACTGTCCCTGCCTCGTGAATCTGCCGTAGCCGATCACATTGTAATCTCCCTCTATATATTTCAGAGATCCTGTCAGAAACTCTTTGTGCTCCTTATGGATCTTGATAATCTCTTTGTGGAACTCTATCAGTTCATGATCTTCATGTCCCCATGGATAAGTACGTCTGTTATCGGGGTCTGTGAACCCACATACGCCTGCCTCGTCACCGTAATACACTGTGGGCGCTCCGGGCCATGTCATCTGGATCACCACCGCTTCCCGCATGACCGCTTTATTAACCCCGGCGTTCGCTGCCTCCGGGCCCAGCGTATTTGTTCTACCGACCCTACGATTCGTTCTGGTCAGGAACCGGGAATGGTCATGGTTGGATAACTCATTCATGGCTACCTGCAAGGATGGTGTCGTGAAGCTGGCGCTGTGATGCTGCATTGCGCCCCAGAAACTGTCCGCGTTGCCTCTTAAGTCTTCTCTATAGTCATCGCTGTGTTTCTGCATGCCCGTCAGGAACCATGTCACCGGCTCCATAAAAGCATCGTAGTTCATGACCGTATCCCACTCGTCTCCCTGCAGCCAATCCAGCGGACTGCCGTAATGCTCCGCCAGAATAATGGCATCGGGATTTACCATTTTGACTGTTTTGCGGAATTCCTTCCAGAAGTAATGGTTGAATTCCGGAGAATGCCCCAGATCAGCCGCCACATCCAATCTCCATCCGTCCACGTTATACGGCGGAGAAAGCCATTTTCTCGCAATATATAAGACATAATCTACCAGATGTTTGGAATTCTCATAATTAAGCTTCGGAAGCGTATCATGCCCCCACCAGCCGTCATAAGAACCGTTATATGGCCATCTGTGGTTGTCATGAAATTGGAAATAATCATGATATTCGCTGTCCTGCGTGATATAGGCGCCTTTTGCGTATCCTTCCGCATGCTCGTAGATCCGCTCTCTGTCCATCCATTTATTAAAAGACCCACAGTGATTGAACACCCCGTCCAGAATAACCTTCATGCCTCTTCTGTGCGCTTCTTTCACTACTTCCGCAAAAAGAGCATTGCTTGCTTCCAGATTATCCTTGTTGGATATTCGGTCTATATATCTGGTGGCAAAACGGTTCTCATGCTGATCATGAGAAAGCAGCTCTCCTTCGTCATGAACGATCCTGCCAAAATGAGGATCAATATAGTCATAATCCTGAATATCATACTTATGATTAGAGGGAGAGACAAACAACGGGTTAAAATATATGACATCCACACCGAGATCCTGCAGATAATCCATCTTATCCAACACTCCCTGCAGATCGCCGCCATAGAACTCCCTGACACCCATTGTCGCGGGATATTTATTCCAATCTTCCACTCTGACCGTCTTATCGCCGATATATTGATATTCATTGGTCAGCACATCATTTGTGAGGTCTCCGTTATAGAAACGATCCACATAGATCTGATAAAATACCGCACCCTTAGCCCAATCCGGTGTCTTGAAGCCGGGAATCAACCGGAAATGGTAGTACTCGTTAATATCTTTGCAGACACCTCTCGTATCATAATAGCAGGTAATCTTCCCTGCATGCACTTCAAAATAGTAAACCAGTTTCTCATTTTCTAATTGGATGGAATGAGAGTAATAATCGAACTCATTATCCGACTCCGTCTTAAGCATTAGATGTCTCTCGCCCTTGCTTACGATAAATACACGATCAATATTATTCTTAGCGGACCGGAAATGTATATTGACCTCTCCGTACGCGCTCGGTTCCGGCGGACACACGTAATCCTCCGTCATATCCGAAAACAAAGCTTTCCTGTTAAATACCGGACGCATGGTGGAAATATACTGCTGATTCTTCTCCGCTTTTTGAAATAGACTGATATCCATAATCGCCGCGCCTTCCTGTAAAAACACTATGTACAATTTATTTTATACTATATATTGTGGATATTCAAGGATTTTAAATGACTTACAACAATCGGACAGGTTTGATTTCGAGTTTTACTTCACAAACTCAAAATATGCCGGAAAAATTCTTATATGTAAAAAAGACAGTTATAAAAACTGCCTTTTTTAGAGAAGGTATTTCTTTCTTATGGGGTATAGCAAAAAACTATATAATGTATTGGGGGTTACAAGTAGTATAATAGCATAGCACCTATTCGTCCACAATACTAAGGATTCACAAATATTACAATTTTTAATATCTGTTTTTGTGCAATTCTTACAAATTTAACTGTTCCGCCACGTTTAAGTCATCCAAAATCGGCTCCTTAGTACCGAAAAGCGCCTCAAACTCGGCACGATTGATCTTCTCTTTTTCCAGAAGAAGCTCCGCACAGCTGTGCAGCACGTCAATGTGCTCAGAGATTATATCCCTTGCCTTACGGTAGCAGTCATCAATGATTGCCTTCACTTCTTTATCGATCTCTCCGGAAACAGCTTCACTGTATTTCTTGGCATGTGCCAGATCTCTTCCGATAAACACTTCATCATCATCGTCACCGTAATTGATCACACCGATATTCTCTGACATACCGTAACAGGTAACCATCCTGCGGGCAACCTTCGTTGCATGTTTGATATCCTGGGATGCACCAGCCGTAATGTCATCAAATATAATCTCCTCAGCGATTCGCCCACCCATAGATACCATAATGTCTTCCAGCATTTTTCCTTTGGTCTGAAACATATCATCCCGCTCGGGAAGCGGCATCGTATAGCCTGCCGCGCCTGCACCGGTAGGAATAATAGACACCATATAAACCGGTCCTACCTGCGGAAGTACATGGAACAGAATCGCATGTCCCGCCTCATGATACGCCGTGATCTTCTTCTCTTTATCGGAAATAACACGGCTCTTCTTCTCCGTACCAATACCTACCTTGACGAATGCTTTCTTAATATCTCCCTGCTTCACAAAAGCCCGCTGATCCATAGCCGCATTGATCGCCGCCTCATTCAGAAGATTCTCAAGATCCGCACCTGTAAATCCGGCGGTAGTCTGTGCAATCTGCTGCAGGTTCACATCATCCCCCAGCGGTTTGTTCTTGGAATGCAGCTTCAGAATATCCTCTCTGCCTCTCACATCGGGCCGCGATACCGCGATCTTACGATCAAATCGTCCGGGTCTTAGAATTGCGGGGTCCAATATATCCACACGGTTAGTCGCCGCCATCACGATAATACCCTCGTTGACACCGAAACCGTCCATCTCTACAAGCAGCTGATTCAGTGTCTGTTCACGCTCATCATGTCCGCCGCCCATACCTGTGCCACGGCGTCTCGCCACGGCATCGATCTCATCGATAAAGATGATACAGGGAGAATGTCTCTTCGCTTCCGCAAACATGTCCCGCACACGGGACGCGCCCACACCGACGAACATTTCCACGAAATCAGATCCGGATATGCTGAAAAACGGAACATTCGCTTCTCCCGCGATCGCTTTGGCAAGCAGCGTTTTACCCGTACCGGGAGCGCCTTCCAGGAGGATACCCTTGGGAATTCTGGCTCCCACCTTCGTAAATTTACCCGGCTCTTTTAAAAATTCCACGATCTCCTGCAGCTCTTCTTTTTCTTCCTGAAGTCCGGCCACACCGTCCAGCTTGATCGTATTCTCTCCGCCTAATGTCAGCTTGGCACGGCTTCTGCCGAAATTCATCATCTTGCCGTTGCTGCCGCCGCCGCTGTTCTGTGCATTCATCATCACAAAGAAGAAGACACAGACGATCACCACGATCAGAATCGGAAATACACTGTTTAAAAACCAGCTCTCCTCCGGAACTCCCTCTACCATGGGATCCAGACCGTAACTTCTGACCAACTGCTCTGCTTGCGTCACATCCGTGACATTCAGTATACGCTCCTGACCGCTCTTAAGTGTAATCTCCAGCGATCCTGTAGGTGTATCTTTATTAGGACAGATATTGACTACCGCAACTTCGTTACTCTCCATCTGCTTTATAAATTCACCCATTGTATAGTTGCTACTCGGTACTCTCGCCGTTCCGAGCCAGACGGTAAACAATAACAGACCGATTATGATGACAAAATATAAATAGAAACTCTTGTTATTCCTGCTCAAAGTATAACCTCTCTCATTATCGTATTAATCAAATTTCACAATGCCGACATAGGGCAGATTCCGGTATTTCTGGTCGTAGTCCAGACCGTAACCCACTACAAATTCATCAGGTATCTCAAAACCGGTATAGTCCACCTTGACATCCACCACTCTCCGCGACGGCTTATCAAGCAGTGTACACAGCTTCACGTCTTTCGGGCCTCTGTCCTTCAACATTTCTAACAGATAACTCAGCGTCCTTCCGGAATCCACGATATCTTCTATTACCAGCACATGCTTGTCTGTAAGCGGTTCATCCAGATCCTTAACGATTCGAACCACGCCGCTGGACTTCGTATCCTTGCCATAACTGGATACAGACATAAAGTCTAGTGATACCGGCACGGTGATGCGCTTGGCAAGTTCACACATAAAGAAACTTCCACCCTTAAGTACGCAGACTAAATGTACCTGCTTACCGGCATAATCTTTGGAAATCTGATCCCCGATCTCCCGGATTCTTTTGTTCACTTCTTCCTCACTCAATAGTACTTCGACTCGTTCCGCCATGAAATCCTCCTCTTAACTGTACTTGTAAAATACGCTTCGTACTTTCATCCACTTTATAGCCTTGGCTGATTCGATATCCGGGCACCCACAGGACATGCGCCCCGTCAGCCAGTACATACATACTGTCACGCTGTCTCTTCGGGATTTTTTCATTGATCATATACTGCTTAACAGATTTCGTGTGCAGCGCGGTATCAATGGTAAGATAATCTCCCTGTCGTCTCGTACGCAACAGCACAGACGTAGTTATTTTATCATAATCAAACCATTTCGTATATCTGTTTTCGGGAATATTTTGTTGTTTTTTGCAAAATCCGGCATCATTTTCCAGTAAAATAAAAGTATATGTCCCCTCACCGGGCACGAAAATCTCCGTCGGCGGTTCGATTATATACTCCTTCGGCAGCACTGTATTATCGTCTCCCGTTATTACAGTTTCGATATTTTCTCCCGACCTCCTGTACAGAAACATTTTGTCATATTCTTTATATACCCTGATTCCATAAGGAAGAGACAATTCTTTACTGCCGTTTTGCGCCGCCAGATTTACAAGGTCTGCGATATGCTGTCCGGTAATATCTTTCCGGTACGGTGTGAGTCTCTCCATACATCTGAGAAACACTCTCTTATACATGACGGGATCCTCCGTCAGAAGCGCCGATCCCTGTATACGCAGGCTCACAGGCATATCGGTCGGGTCCGCTTCCGCAGGCTGTTTCTTCTCCGTCTCAGGACACTTCGACATAATTTCTTCTACATATGCCTCATAGAGCTTCTCAGTCTGTTTCGATAGATAACTTTCTGTTTCCGACAAAATATCTGCCAGTTCTCCCATATGCGTCACCGCCCCGGAACAAATCTCCCGTTCCGCATAAGGCAGGATGTGATGCCGTATCCTGTTACGGGTATACGCATCCTCTTCATTGGTGCTGTCTCTGCAGTAATCCAGCCCTTGCCCGGCAAGATACTGCTCTATCTGTGCCCGCTCCAGACATAGCAACGGACGGATTATCGACTCCCTGACAGGCTGAATAGAACTAAGCCCTTTAATCCCGCTTCCCCTAAACAGATGAAACAGCATCGTCTCTGCCCGGTCATCTGCATTATGTGCGACGGCAATTCTACACCTCTGCATCCCCTGCTGACTCCCGGCAAGCACTTCCTCAAAAGCTTTATAACGTATCTGTCTGCCCGCTTCTTCCGCCGATACTCTATGCGCCGCGGCATAACCGTTCATATCTGCACAGTGCAGATAGAAGGGTACATTGAGAGTTTCACATAACCGTCGTACATACGCCGCATCCTGTGCCGACTCCGCGCGAACACCGTGATCCACATGTACTGCGAGAAGTTTATACGGTATCTGTCCCGATAACCGCCACAGGATATGCAGCAGACAGACGGAATCTGCACCGCCCGACACGCCGGCTGCCACCAGATCACCCGCCTTGATCATCTGATGTCTGTCTATGAAATTGATCACCCTATTATACGTAATATCCGTCATTGTACTTCCACGTTCATCAGACAGCTTTCCTGCCATGATGATTCCCTTATCTTCCATGTTATAACCATATGTTCAACCAATACCTGCTTTTGACATTCTCTGTAACTGTTCAGAACCCTGTTCGTCACAGCTACGAAAACACCGTCTGAACAGTTACCATTCTCTATCATATTCAGTTCCATTATGAATTGCAATCATCTGTCTGATCCCATACCCCGACCACCAGCACCGTGATATCATCCCTGATTCGGCCCTTACTCTGTTTCAGACAATACGTCAGTATTTGATTCGCGATCTCATTGGGATTGGAAAACTCCATCTTGCCGATGATCTCCGGCAGCACTTCCTCCCCGATTCCCTGGGAAAGCGCATCCATTACGCCGTCAGACAACATGATCACATAGTCGCCGTTTTGCAGCGTCCGGTACAGTATCTCCGGCTCCAACTGCCCGAAAACTCCTAACGGAAAATTCTGTGTCGAAAGCCTGTCCACCAGCCGCCCGCGCTTAATATACGTACATGCGGCCCCGACCTTAATAAACTCACACTCTCCTGTATACAGATTCATATCGCACAGGTCAAGGGTAGACATGTTTTCTTCCTGCCCTGCTGTCGCCAGCGCTCCATTGATCATCTGTATCGCAGCTTCCTTACGAAATCCCGCTTCCAACAACCGCTCCATCAGTTCAATCACCCGCTCTGATCCGCTGCATGCCTTCTCTCCGGAACCCATGCCGTCCGACAGGATCGTCACCATTCTGCCGTCCTCCGCCTCATAGAAAGAGTAATTGTCTCCCGATATATGCTCCGTTTCCTTAACCGCTTTCGCCACTCCCGTCAGTAGGTGATAAGCCGGCTCTTCCAGGAAATAATATGTGCTCCACTCAGGGGTCAGATATAACGGCGCATTTTTCGCTGCGCGAAGCCTTGTATTCATTGCAACCGATATAAAATCCGCTACATCCTCTACCGATATATGTTCTTTCTCCCCCATCCGTATATATTTCTCGGATGCAGTCTTCATGGTCAGGCTGAGCTCGGTATGACCGTCCTCATGTTCCAATTCAAAGAAATTCTTAAGCTGTATCCCGGATTCCCGAAGCAGCTTAGCCATTTGCCGATATTTTCTCTCGCTCATCGGACGATATAGACAGGTTTCCTTCGCCACTTCCGCCATAATGTGTGCCATTTCTTTGAGATGCTCCGCCAGAAGCCCTTGGTTTTCCTGCAGCTTGCGCTGCCACAGATAATCCCGCCTGTCCTCAGCCTGTCCGCCATCCGCGGCTCTATCGTTCTCTTCTTCTTCCTCAAACAAATCTGCCAGATCCCGGAACGATTCCGCATAATTCAGGAGTCTCTGCCTGCCGTATTCCGGTATAATCGTTATCCTGTTATCATCCCTGACTTCCGCCTGTTTTCTCATGACATGCCTCCCTCATTCTCTGCACTTTCCGCCCATATTCGTAACATTTCCGCATTTCCGTTTTATACAGAACGGTTACCAATATTCAATATATGAGAGGGTTGTCCGGATTATTACCACAAAAAAACAGATTCCGGAACTTTATCCGAAACCTGCCTATTTTTCATCTTTAAATATGATTTCGCCTTCATACACAAGACCTAACTTCTCTTTCGCGATTTCCTCCACGTATTTCTTAGTCTGTGTATATTTCTCATATTCCGCGAGCTCTTCCGCTCTTGCCTCTTCCGCTTCGATCTCCTGCATCAAGGCCTCTTCCCTTGCCATATAGGTAGCACGTTTCTCTCGAAGTTCAACACTTTTTACTGCGACCACAATCAGCATCATTAAGACAACTGTGGTAACCAAAAGCATGCCCGTCTTATTCTGGCGCTTCCTACGATATGCTGCTTTTCTTGCCATGTTGCTAATGATACCCCTCTTCCGCCGCCCCGTTAATGTTTACATAAAATTATTCTAAGGGTTTTTATGAAAACCGTCAACCGTTTTTTAATAAATTCATTTACTTTTTTCAATTTCCTCGACACGAATCGAACAAACCTTCGAAGCGCGGAAAATAGGCATTTTAGAGGTTTTAGCACAATTTGTATGACACGAATTATGAACCACATTATCTTGTGTATTAGTGTTGACATAATGTATACAAACCGGTCTCTGACAACTATTTTATAAAAAAGCATTCCAAGTGCGGCTCCCAACACGGCAAACCATCTCAGAACACCGTTATTCTCCCTATACAGCATATAAAACACACCGATCCCACATGCAAACCAGTACATAAGATCTTCTATGGATATTAATATACTGCCATGTCTGAACAGCTTCCTGCAGATCAGCACCCAGTCATAGGCGAATGTAATGATCAGACCCATAAGGACGGAATGTAGAAAAAAAGTAACTTCCTGCACAATGCCCTGACTCATACCCTGCGATTCCCCCAAGAGTTACTTAATTACTTAAACAGTCTGGCGATGAACGATTCACCCTTCGCGCCGTAACCGGCATTTTCCGAATAGGTAAAACTGTCAATCCGTCCGTCTACATCTACCTCTCCTTTGTCAAGCGACAGCCTGCTCACATGCAGCTGTGTACCTCTGATCATTAACATACCCTGCTCCGTCTCTAACAGGATCTCATTGACATCAAAAGATAATACGTCATTCACACCGCTTATGGTACATGTCCTTCTGTCGGTGAGCATAAGCTTATGGGGTCTTTTATTCACATGATTCAGATCTTCCATACATTATCCTCCGGGAACTGCGGGACACGGTGTGCCGCACAGTTATACTACTTGTTAAATGTATGCCCGATTCGGATAAAATATGCCTGACTTCTCATGTCAGATATCGGAACAGCTCTTTTGCCTCCTCCTTGCGTACAGTTTCCTGCACATCCAGAACCTCCACCTTCACTTCCTTATTACCAAAGCCGATCGTAATCGTATCTCCCACCTTGACATTCGTCGAAGCCTTGGCCGGCTTATCATTGACAAGCACCCTGCCTGCGTCACATGCCTCGTTTGCCACCGTGCGCCGCTTGATTAGGCGGGAAACCTTTAAATATTTGTCCAGTCTCATAATTTTCCTCCTGTATCTAGTTTTTGTATCAGTATAATTATTTATATAGACAAAAAGCCCATATGCAAATGCATACAGGCTTTTATCATTCTTCATCACAAATCTCTTATGCGTTAAGCATGTCCTTCAATGCCTTGCCGGCTTTGAACTTAGGTGCCTTGGAAGCAGCAATCTTCATAACAGCGCCGCTCTGAGGGTTTCTGCCTTCTCTTGCAGCTCTCTTGGAAACTTCAAAAGTACCGAAACCAACTAACTGTACCTTGCCGTCTTTCTTCAGCTCATCTGCAACAACGTCTGTAAATGCCTTTAATGCCTTCTCTGCATCTTTCTTGGATAAACCTGCCTGATCAGCCATAGCAGCAACTAATTCTGTCTTGTTCATCTTAGACTCCTCCTCTTAATGAGTTTTCATATTGATATTAGATGTTTCTCTTTTGAAACGCCTACATACATTTATATACGCTTTTCCCTTCGTTGTCAAGCAAAAAAAGGCTTTTTTACGGCGTTTTTCGGTATTTTCATAAGTTACTACATATGAAAATATGTTATGTAAATTGTTTCTGTCGTTTTTTGTCACTTTACATCCGATTCCTCAATTCCGGCTTCTCATACTGCTCGATCAAATCTTCTATTCTGTCAGTCAAAATCTGTTCCTGTGAAATCTTAGTGATCCTCGCAATGTCGGACAACCTGAGCAACATGTCCGCCATGATCTGTTCCAGCTCCTTGCCGTAAGTCTCCGGCCTGCATGCCACAAGCGCTTCCGCCGACTGTTTCAACGCTTCCACATCCTGCTCATATGTATTGCCGCTCTCATAGTACTTGTCTATCTTTTTCAGAACCTTAGCCGCTCTCGTGAGCGCAGGCAGCTCCTGCGGAATCTCGCGAAGTGGGGATGAGATCCAGCTTTTATCCTTCTTCTCTTCCTTCTTAATCTCTTCCCAATTGGTAAGCACTTCCTCCGGCGTATCCGCATTGCCTGTCCCAAATACATGCGGATGCCTCCGTACCATCTTACGACTGACCGTATCAATCACGTCCTCCATCGTAAAGAGTCCCTCTTCCGACGCGATCTGTGCATGCATGACAACCTGCAGAAGCACATCTCCCAATTCTTCACACATGTTTTCGGGATTACCTGTCTGATCGTAGATCCTGATAGATGCCAGCAGCTCAGCCGCTTCCTCCATCATACACGGTTTCAGGCTCTCATGCGTCTGCACTTTATCCCAAGGACAGCCGTTCTCTCCCCGCAACGTTCTTATAATCTCCAATAAATCTTCATAGGTATATTTCTTAGTCATCCTGTTCCTCTGAGCCTGCTCCATCCGATATTCACGGTTCTTTATCTGATCCGGCTTCATCCGGTGTTTCAGGTTCCTTCGTCTCTTCCTCGTCTGTTATCACTTCGTCGATAGGATCAGGAACCTTAATTGGATTATTTCCGCTCACAGTTCCTACAACATCCAGATCCGGCTCTTTATCCTCTCTTGTAGAATTTTCGGACTTAGAATTATTCTTATTGTTGCTGACAGAACTGTCTTCCTTTTCCAGATCCGAGAAGGAATAAGTAATATCTTCTCCGTCATTATATAGATATATAGTATAACTCTTTGTTTTATATCCGCTCTTACGAAGCGTAACGGTATGACTACCTGTCACTTTCTTGAAGCTGACCGGTGAGATACCCCTGTAATTGCCGTCCACATATACCTCTACATTCTTCGGTGCGTCAATATACACTTTATTTCCGCTGGTAGAATTCAAAGTATTGTCGCTGACAGAAGAGTCTTCTTTGGACTTCGTATCCTCTATACTGTTCTGGCTGATCGAGGAGCTATCGTCTTCCTTCTTTTTCTCTAATGTAAAGGAAATCTTGGCATATTCCGAACCGACTTGAATATATTTCCTCAGGGAATCATACCCTTCCGCTTCTAGATAAATTTGATGAATGCCATAAGTAAGTTCTACCGGATTGCTGATATCCACTGTTCGGTTATCTATCTTAACCTTGGCGGTATCCGGAGTGACAGACAACACAATCCTTCCGGTCTTATCCTGCGGAACCTCCAGATCACCTACATCCAGTACAACTTCCTTATCTCTCTCTACAATAATATCCTTGGTACAGCTTGCACCATTATTAGACAGGAACACCTGATAACTTCCTTCCGGCACTACTAACAGCATATCCTCGGTAATCTCTCTGATGACGGTATTACCTACCTCAATCCATCCGCCGATCAACGCCTGATCATTCTTCAGACGCAGATATCCGTGTCCTTTCTCTACATTGATACTGTAGATCTTATGATCAATTCCGCGAATCGAAAGCAGATCCTGCGTCACAATATCCATAACTTCCGTACGCTTACCGTCAGAAAGTACAACCACATCCTCCGGAAGAGAATAGGTCTTGGATCCTATGTTTGCCGTTTTATTGATACCGCCCAGATCATAGTTCTCCACATTATCATATATCCAGGCTTTCGGAGATAATTGAATACTGGCAAGCTGTCTTTTTCCTTTCAGGAAATTGACATCTACCACATCCCCCGCCCTAACCTGAGAGATCGTCATCGGACCGTCGTATTTATCCTTCACATAGGTTGTGCCGTCATAATACAACGTATACTGCCTTCCCGCATCCATGTTCATGAGCGTGACACTGTTGTTTTGCTGATCAACGGACATGACTACCGCCGTATCCGCCGAATCATAGCTGCCCACTGTACTGACTGTAAAGCCGGTATCAACCACTTTGCCTGCCTTATCCTTAGCCATGCCTATACTACTCGCCTGTGAAGTACAGCCGGTAATCAGCAATGCCAATACAACAATGACTGCTGCTGCCTGTGAAATTCTTCCGTGCATCCTACAACCTTATCCTTTCCATTCCGCTGCCGCCTCTTTAAGACGGTGCGGTATTTTGCTCACAGTTTGAATATACTCTCCAGGAAAAGCTGTTTCTCCCTCTCCTGGGCGAAGAGCTTCTCTATCTTTTCCATGTTTCTCATAGGAATCCATGCTTTACCGCTGTTATAATAGAAATTTACAATCTTCCAGAACTTTTCGGGATATGCCAGCCGATAGTATAACTGTTTATAATCCCTGTTCGTCAGATTCCTCTCTCTATTATAACTCTCTAACAGCATATCACCAAGTGTCTGCGACCAGTTATTTTTTTCCAAGATCTTACGCAGGAACAGATTCAGATCCCGTACCGGATAATCCCGCACACATTTCTCGAAGTTAAGCAGCACGATTCCTTCCTGCGTCTGCATAATATTATGATACTGATAGTCGCCGTGACACACAATAGGAAATTCGTAAGAATCTTCCTCATAGGCATAATAACGCAATTCATCGGTAATTTGCAAGGCATTATTCATGAAATAATCATAATGCTTCATCAAATAAATCTCAAAATCCGTTTTTTGGCTTTTTTCACGCAGAAATTTCCGGACTTTCTTTAATTCCCGATTATGCTTCTCATACTCTTGTTCAATTCGGAATACCGGCTGCTCTCTCAACTCGTCATGAGCCGAAAGATCTGAGATGTTATGCAGCTTTGCAAGTGTGGAAACCGCCTGCCGGCATTCTTCCGTGTCCCGATGATTGCATTCCCGTCCCTCATAATAGGTCTTAACTATATACGGCACCCTGTCCTGATCGAAGACGATCATCTCATCTTCTCTCGTGCGCAGGATAGATTCTGCCCTTATGATACCGCTTTCATTAATATGTTTTAATAGCAAATCCTGGAATAACACTTTATCAGCAGGCCCACAATATTCTTTTAAGATAAGCAATCCATGATCCGAATCGCACAGAATAGCGCCCCGTCCCTTCCAGGTACGACTCACCTCTATTTCATAATGATCTAATAAACTGACTGCTCTGTCATTCACACGAATACCCCCCGCTTTGTCGTCTATCCTATCTTATGAGAAGCAGTGGGAAAGTATGAAAAATTTGTGTCAGAAAAGACATGAAGGTGCAAGTATGAAAATTTATCTTTTTTCTTTACAAATTCGTAGTAATTCCTCCCGCGTATTACGTGCCGGCTCCTCCAGCACAATATCAAGAAGATCGTTTAATATCACACCGATCTGCCTTCCTGCGGGTATCCCGAGCGCAATCAGATCACTGCCTGTGACCGCCAGATCCTTTAGGTTCAGACATTCTTTTCTCTGACAGATCCCTTCATAGATTTCCTTCTTATATGTAAGCTTCTGCAGTTTCTCTTCCCGCAGGTAATCACTCTGCGCAAGGACATCCGCATATTGCACGGCAAACAGCATGGTAAAGATTTCTTCTCCCATCCGGTTCACCGCCCGTCTGACTCCGCTTGGTGTAAGCCCGACCTCCTGATCATGATAGAGCACGATCTTCGATACCTTATCGATCGTATCGTTATCGAATTTAAGGCGGCGCAGAATCTGCCTTGTCATTTTCTCACCCAGCTCGGCATGTCCCTTGTTATGGGTAATTCCCTCATCATCGATGGAAAGCGTCTGCGGTTTAGCGATATCGTGAAAAAGCATACCAAGCCGCAATACCTTATCCGGTGCAGTCTCCTGCATGGAATGTAATATATGTTCTCCGACGTTATAGCAGTGATGTGGATTATTCTGGTTCGTCTCCATACAGATGTCAAATTCCGGCAGAATCTGCTGCGTGATCCCTGTCTCGTAAGCGGTACGAAGATAATCCGGATGCGGCGATGTCACCAATTTGACCAGTTCCACCTGTATCCGCTCCGCGCTGATCTTTTTTAAATTCGGAGCAAGCCTGCGAATCGCCTGTTTTGTCTTCTCCTCAATCTCATATCCCAGCTGTGCTGAGAAACGAACCGCCCGTAACATACGCAGCGCATCTTCCGTGAAGCGCTCCTCCGCATTGCCCACGCATCGAATAATACCCTGCTCTATATCCGCCAAACCTCCGAAAATATCCACCAAGCCTGTCCGCTCATTGTACGCCATAGCATTGACGGTAAAGTCCCGCCTCTTCAAGTCTTCCTCCAGACTGGCAGTAAACGTGACCTCCTTCGGATGCCTGTTATCCTCATAGATTCCGTCAATGCGGTAGGTGGTCACTTCGAAGCCTTCCTTGTCCAGCATAACTGTCACCGTACCGTGCTTTATACCGGTATCGATCGTTCTGGCAAAAAGACTCTTCGTCTCCTCCGGTTTCGCCGAAGTGGTAATGTCCCAGTCATTGGGCTCTCTTCCGAGTATAGAGTCACGGACGCAGCCGCCGACAGCGTATGCCTCATAGCCTGCTGCCTCCAATATTTCTATAATTTTATGTACTCTGTCAGGCATTTGTATGTGCATCTTCATCCCCTATTCTTGCTCAGCCTGCAAATTTGTAAGCCGAGACGCTAACAGCGTCGGCACAAATTTGCGATTGAAAAATCTCTGATTTTTCAATCTGCTTAAGGACACAAGCTGCACGAAGGCATTAGATCCGAACTGCCCTGTGCAGCTCCACTCTTCAACCGATACTTGGTCCCTTAAAAATATCGTTCACATCCTCCAGATGGACATCCGGCCTCTCCTCATCTTCAGTAAGCGTATTCACCAGTTTCTCCATCTCTTCTCTTGACATATCATCACGACTTCTGTCAATAAAAGCTTCTTTCTCCGCTTCCGTCATGTCGACAAACCGATCCATTGCAGCCTTATTTGATGTGATCGCCATTCCCAAGCTCAACGGTATATTATTATAATCCATTTCTGTTTCCCATCCTTCCTGTACATACTCATATTGTTGTTTCCTTTAAAGTATGCACCGGGTCTTGGGAAAATATACTTTTTATTATGCTAAAGCAGCAATTCCTTTCAATCGGATATCTTCACAGGATGCGCCGACCAGAATCTCATAGTCTCCGGCATCCGCGATAAATTCATGCAAGTGTTCATCGAAATACGCAAAGTCCTCCTGTCGCAGCGTCAGGCTTACTTTTCTGGATTTACCCGGTGCCAGTTCGACTTTCGTATACGCCTTAAGCTCTTTATCCGGCCTGTCCACTTTCGGTGCAATCGGCGCTATATAAATCTGCACGACCTCCGCTCCGATTCTCTTGCCCGTATTCTTGACCGTAAAGTTAATCTTCACATCCTTTCCTTTTTCCGCTTTCAGCGTCAACCCGCTGTAAGCAAACTCCGTATAGGAAAGCCCGTGTCCGAAACAGAATGCCGGCGTAATACGCTCTCTGTCAAAATAGCGATATCCGAGATACAGTCCTTCCTCCAGTGTAATTTTGCCCCACACTCCGAACTGCCCGTTCTTCGCAGTGACACAATCCTCATATTTTTTCGGAAATGTCTCCGCCAGCTTACCGGACGGATTGACATCTCCGAAGATTATTTCGGCAAAAGCATTGCCTGTCTCCATTCCTGCATAATAGCTCCACAGAATTGCCGATGCCTTATTCCGCCACGGCATCTCTACCGGCGATCCGCCGATGAAGGTAACGATCATGTCCTTGCGCACATCCAGCAATGCCTCAATCAGCGCATCCTGCTCATAGGGCAATTTCATATCACTTCGGTCAAAGCCTTCACTGTCGATATCATGGTTCAGGCCGCCCACAAAGATAACGGCATCTGCATCCTTAGCTGCTTCGATTGCCTGCGCGAAGAGCACTTTATTCTTTTCATGCACTTCCGCCTTATCTTTCTCCATCTGTGCCAGTCGCTCTTCCTCGCCCTTGCGGTGCATCTCGTTCATATGCTCTTCATCCCGGACTGCTTTACCGATATCCGTATCTTTCAAATCATCCAGACTGTCTGCCTGCCAATTATGGTCAAAAGTATTCGGCTTATCCGGCACATGGTATCCCTTATAATATTCTACCTGTGTATTGCCGCCCAGATACATCTTTAAGCCCATCAGCGGACAGGTTTCATAGAGTGCCTTGATCTCCGCACTTCCGCCGCCATCCGAATGGATTTTTGCCGCATTCTGTCCGATCACCACAAGCTTCTTTATCTTCGAGGCATTAAGCGGCAGTGTCTGTTTCTCATTCTTTAACAGAATCATGGATTCTTCTGCCGTACGCAGAATCATCTCTCTGTGCTCCGGCGTATTATAAGAACCTGCCTTACGGTCATTTTTCTCTTTGCCGATCATCTTAAGCCGATACATCATCCGCAGAATGTTACGCACCTTGGCATTGACGGTCTCCTCGGAGATCTCACCTTTCATAATCGCTTCCTTCAAAGGATTGGCCAGCTTGTACTCGTCGAAATCCGGGAACACCGACATCTCCATATCCATAGAGCATTCCGCCGCCTCTTTTGTCCTATGTACGGCACCCCAGTCGCTGATTACTGTGCCGTCGAAGCCCCACTCACCGCGCAACACCAGATCCAACAAATTCTTGTTCTCACAACAATGATCTCCGTTAATCTTATTGTAGGCGCCCATGACAGAATAGGCCTTTCCCTCCTGCACCGCCGCCTTAAACGCCGGAAAATAAATCTCGTATAATGTTCTGTCATCAATCTCCTCGTCTACCATGAGACGGTCCGTTTCCTGTACATTCGCAGCAAAATGCTTTACACACGCCGCAACGTCATTCTCCTGTACCCCTTTAATAAAAGGCACCGCCAGAGTAGCCGTCAGCTTCGGATCTTCGCTCATATACTCAAAATTTCTACCGCACAGCGGACTACGCTTGATGTTGATGCCCGGTGCCAGGATCACATCCTTACCGCGTCCTCTCGCCTCTGCACCGAGAACATGTCCCATCTCATAAGCCCGATACGGATTCCATGTGGAAGCAAGCGCACTGTTGCTGGGCAGATAGGATACGTTATCGTCATGATTCCCCGCCGGAATCCATCTGTCTCTCATAAATTCCGCTCTGACTCCCATAGGTCCGTCAGAAGAGACAACCCCGGGAATTCCCAGTCTCTCTACCTCTCCGGTTCTGAAGATTCCAGCTCCGTGGATCATGGAAATCTTTTCATCCAATGTCAATTTTCCGATCAGTTTTTCAATCTCTTTTTCGATCTTCTTGTTATTTTTCTTCGCATCCGTCTTCATGATCATATCCCTTTCCGAATAATTATATCTTGAATAGTTACAGTATATCGGGAAAAGGAGACGGATACAATCATATTTTTGAAATAATTTCTTATAAGAAACATTGACAACTACCCTTAAAATGTTGTATTATCTTAATTGTTCATAGAATCGAAGCGTGGCTCAGCTTGGTAGAGCGCTGCGTTCGGGACGCAGAGGTCGTGGGTTCGAATCCCGTCGCTTCGACGATTTAACGGAGACAGATTAATGTCTCCGTTTTTGTTGGAGGATATTATGGAATCATATGAAGTGTTAAGAGATCTGGCAATTATTCTGTTGTTTGCCAAATTTTTCGGTGTTCTTGCAAGAAAATGTAAAGCGCCGCAAGTTGTCGGGCAGATCATCGCCGGCCTTATTGTCGGTCCTTGCGTGTTAGGGTGGATTAATCAGACTGCATTTATTACACAGATCGCAGAGATCGGTGTCATTATTTTGATGTTTGAAGTAGGACTGGAATCGGACTTGAAAGAATTGATTAAGACAGGACCCATCGCATTTATGATCGCATGCGCAGGCGTTTTCGTACCTCTTGTTCTGGGTTCTTTGTTATATATGGGATTCTATGGCGCAGCGCCCTGGGGAAGTGAGAATTTCTATAAAGCCGTTTTTATCGGCACGATCATGACGGCAACCAGCGTCAGTATCACGGTCGCCGCACTTCAGGAACTGGGTAAGATCAAGACCAAAGTGGGAACCACTATTGTCAGTGCGGCAATCATTGATGATGTAATCGGTATCATTGTTTTAACCTTCGTAATCGGTTTTAAAAATCCTGATTCCAATCCGGGTATGGTCGTTGTAAAGACTGTGGCATTTTTTGCGATTGCGATAGTGGGCGGATTTATCGTATATAAAATATTTGCCACACTGGATAAGCGATATCCTCATACGAGACGTATCCCTATCGTCAGCCTTGCATTCTGTTTTGCCTTGTCTTATATAGCGGAGAAGTACTTCGGCATCGCAGACATTACCGGCGCTTACATAGCAGGTGTTGTCCTGTGCAGCCTAAGTGACAACGAATATATCGAACGTAAAGTTGACGTCAGTTCCTACATGTTCTTCGGCCCGATCTTTTTTACAAGCATCGGTCTGAAGACTTCCTTCGATGCCATGAACGGCAAGCTGTTCGCTTTCTGTATCTGCTTCGTCATCGTGGCACTGGGTGCGAAAATTATCGGCTGCGGACTTGTCGGCAGAATTTTCAAATTCAATTTTTCTGATTCCCTCAAGATCGGTGTGGGAATGATGACCCGTGGCGAAGTTGCGCTGATCGTAGCGCAGAAGGGTCTTGCCGCGGGACTTCTGACGGCGGATTACTTCACGGCAGTTATTCTCTTAATCATCGTATCATCGATCGCAACACCGGTTATATTGAAAATGCTCTATAGCAGAGATGATAAAAAGTCAGGCGCCACCGCCTGACTTTTTTAAAACCTCTACAGTACTTTCTTCATCTCTTCTTCCAGTTCTTCCTTCGATACGGCACCCACTATAGTGGCTGCTGCCTCACCTTTCACGAAGATTTTCATGGTCGGAATAGACATAACGCGGTACATTCTTGCCAGTCCATCCTCCTCGTCAATATTGCATTTTCCTACTTTAATTCTGCCGTCATACTCACCAGCAAGCTGATCCACAATAGGTGCCATCATCTTACACGGTCCGCACCAGTCCGCATAAAAATCTACCAGTACCGGCGTATCGGCCTCCAGTACTTCTTTGTCAAAATTCGCAGTTGTAAACTTGTATTCCATCTTTATCCTCTTTTCTGCGTACAATATTATTTTCTTTGGAGGATTTACGCTTGGCACGCTCAGGCATAAGTCCTTTTTACCTTGAAATAACATATTTATAGATCGGATTCCCCATGGAAGAAAACCTTTCTTCATATTCTGTCATCACATTACCCTGCATCATCTCTTCATCATGGTGCAGGTCTTCCGTCATCTGATCCAAGTGCCAGCCTGCGGGTTCCAGTTCTTCCAATGCAAAGTGGAACAAGTCATGGTTGTCCGTCTTAAATTCAATTACACCGTCTCTTACCAGTATCTCATGATACCGCCGCAAAAATTCACGGGACGGCAGTCTTCTCTTCGCATGCCTGTCCTTCGGCCACGGATCGGAGAAATTCAGGTAGATTCTGTCCACCTCCTCACGCCCGAACACATTTGTGATTTCCTCTGCATCCATACGTATAAAATAAATATTTGATAACGGTTCCGCTTCCATTTTCTGGATACCTCGCAGCAGAACGCTGGAATATTTCTCGATTCCCACGTAATTGATTGCCGGATTCATCCTTGCCAGATCCATGATAAATCTTCCTTTTCCCATACCGATCTCTATACGGATAGGATGATCATTACCAAAGATTTCATTCCATTTTCCTTTGTAATTTTGCGGCTCATGGATCACGTAATCGCTGGCGGCAATCATTTCCCTGCAGCCGGTTATGTTTCGTAGCCTCATTGTATGACTGATCCTTTCGGTGAGTGGTATCTAACTTTATGTCTTATTGTACCACGCTTTTTCTCCTACGGATAGATTGAACGGAAAGAGATTTTGTAATTTTTGTGAAATTACTACAGTTTTATTTCAAAATAGTGTATGATGGTAAATGGACAAAATCATACAGAAATTTCCTATAGCATAAAATACGATTTATTAACATAAACTTCCTTATTATAGAAAGGTTAAACAAGATGTTGTTTTTTCATAAAAAAATGGTTTGTGCTCTGCTTGCATGTTCCGTTTTTATAGGGGGATTTTTAAGTCATCCCATCACTGCCCATGCTACATTGGAAGAGCTGGAAGCAGATGCCGAAGCACGTAAATCACTTCCCATTCAATCAAATGATATCGATAACTGGCCGGTGGGTCCTGCAATCAGCGCAGAATCCGCAATTCTAATGGATGCTAACACCGGTGTTATTCTGTACGCCAAAGATATTCACAAAAAGTCCTATCCCGCCAGTACCACAAAACTGTTAACCTGCCTGATGGCTATGGAACAGGGCAATCTCGACGATATGGTTCCCTTTTCTCATGAGGCTGTCTTTAGTGTGCCCGGCGATGGCTCTAACATGGGAATGGATGAAGGAGAATCTATTACATTGGAAGAATGTCTTTACGGTATTATGGTAGCCTCCGCCAATGAGGTAGCAAATGCCGTCGGAGAGTATATTTCCGGATCTATTGACCAATTTGTCTCTGATATGAATGAATATGCCGAACAGTTAGGCTGCACAGACAGCCACTTTATGAACACGAACGGGCTGCATGATGCGAACCACTATACTTCTGCCTATGATCTTGCTTTGATTTCCAACCGCTTTTTTCAAAATGAAATGCTCTGTAAGATCGGCAATACTGCCCGCTACCATTTCGAGCCAACCGCAACGCAGCCGGATGACTTCTATAAAAATAATAAACATAGGATGATCAATGGTGAAATCCCTTACGAAGGTATATTAGGCGGCAAGACCGGCTATACCGATGATGCCAGACAGACTCTTGTCACCTGTGCGGAGCGAAACGGTATGAAGCTCGTCTGTGTCGTATTTAAGGAAGAATCTCCCCGTCAGTTCACCGATACGGTAGAGCTGTTTGACTACGGTTTCAATAACTTTCAGGTTATGAACATTTCCGAAAATGAAGATAAGTACCAGATCGAAGCGTCAGGATTTCTCCAGACCGGTAACGATATTTTCGGCAGTTCCAAACCGATTCTGTCTATCGATAATGACAGTTATGTCATAATCCCTAATACGATTTCTTTCAGCGATCTTGATTCCGAAATTGACTATAGTGTATCAAATGAAAATCGTATTGCACAGATCAGTTATTCCTATCACGACTCATATGTTGGGTGCGCATACCTTGATCTGGCATCGGACAGCACTTCCTCCTATGATTTCGACACACACATCGAAACCACTGAAGTGAGTGTGGAGAAAACAGAACCGGAGCCTCCTCAAACCACAACTATCTTCGTGAATGTGAAAAAGGTACTGATCGGCATTCTCATATTCGGAGGTGTGACGATACTACTGTTTATTCTTCGTGCGCTTATCATGAACGGTCAAAACGCCAGACGCAGAAGAAATAAGATTAAACATAAACAGACCCGCAAAGAACGGGTCCGGTCTAGTTTTGATGATTTCGATTTTTAGATATTCTTTTATCTTTTCTCTGTTGCTTTGCTTTAGTCTGTTTATCACGGATATTATCAATCTCCGCTTCCGTGATGAATTTCTGTGTCTTCACAACATATACAGAACCGTTTTCCGCCTTGCGGATACGGATTTTTGACTTCATATAACCATGTCTTTCACAATAGGACACACTATAATAATGTTTTCCGTTAGGCGAAAACCAGCGAATCTTCCTGCGCAGAGATCTGTGACACAGATAACATTTTGTTTCGGTCACTGTTCTATCTTCTAGCGCTTGTGCTTTATCCGGAAATGCTCTGGAAATATATTTGGCATATGTATCAAAAATTACATGTATTTCCGACTCTTTGTTCTTCGGAAGATGGAAAACATCAAAAGAATAATTCTCCAGAACCTTTTCATCCATTAATGCCAGCACCTTTGCAGTATAATAAGCATCGCTGAAGGCGCGGTGAAACGGAATATCTTTTTCAATGTTCAGATAATCAATGGCATATTCCAACGATCTTCTTGATTTCCTGTCTTCGTAGGCAATGCTGAATAACTTCTGCACATCAAGAAATCTGATCGGTCCGTCCGAAAGCGGTTCCATTCCATAATACCGAATATTTCTCTGAAGCTCAGTTAAGTCTAACGGACCCCACGTACAGAAAACATAACCTTCACCGCACCATTCACGAAACTGTTCCATGACTTCCGTAAAGGACCGGCCCTGCTCGAGCTGCTCCATTTGCAGATGAATTAACTTTCTGGTAATTCGATGCATCTCATGATATACCTGCGGTTTTATGAGTTCGGTAAACTCGCTGATCATCCTGCGTTCATCATTCAGTTTAATGGCGCCGATCTCTATGATCTCAAAAGGAAGTATTTTCGAAACTTCCTCTTCACCCGTACTGCTCTGGTTCCATTCCAGATCCATTATGACGTAATTCATATATAATCTCCATTTATGTAACATAAAAAGCCGTAATCTTTGAATTATCATACGGCTTTTCATAACGTCCCTGACTGGATTCGAACCAGCGGCCTTTCGCTTAGGAGGCGAACGCTCTATCCTACTGAGCTACAGAGACAATTTATCTATAAGAGACGGCGCAGCAGCCTGTCAGACTGCGACGCCTGTGCAGGAACGGAACACTTACTACATTGCCGGATAATTAATATATCCTTGCAGCCAGATGATTCCTTTGAATCTTCTTCCCACCTGCGGCTCTCCATACAGATCCTTTTTGTTGATACACACATCAAACTGCAGATCATTACAGCTTAGACGCATCACATATATTTCTTCCTTCGTGATCATATTGACCCGCAGAGAAATATCCAGAATCTCTCCCATAATCGAATATTGATCACACTCTACACCGTAAGGCATAAAGTAAGTATCTACCAGACTAAACACATCTTCCGTCAGTATCTTTTTAGAGATAGCAGTGTAAGTGTCCATATCTTCCAATGTCAGACTTTCAATCGCATCTTCGTCTCCTCTTCTGGCAGCATCGATCAACTGATTTCTGTTTCTGGAAGCCTTCTGTACCTTCTGTTTCTGCTTATCATTTTTACTGATTGGCAGTATAATATTTCCCCTAAGTGATAATCCGGACAGCGTCAGCGTCGTTCCTCTGATCGGCAGTATATTCTCATATTGTGCTTTCACATAAGGAACCATATTCTGAAGATAAAATATCAGGCTTACACCAACTTTAATATCATCACATACACCTGCATAAGATTCCTTATCCGCATGGCGCTCCACAGACACATCCTCACAGGAACTGATTCCTGTTCCTCTTAAATAAGGATAGAAATAATCGTAAGTAAACTTATCATTTTCATCGAATTCGCCACAGACGGCGATTCCCATATCCTTGGCAAAATCTTTACAAAATTCTGCAAGTATGGTTTCTTCACCGTTGGATGTATAGGAACGGTGCGAAGCATTTAAGATAATATCCGTGATCAGCTTCTGCTGCTCCCGTCTGTCAGTCAATCCGCTAAAACCGATAGCTCGCATAAATTTATGCAAAAATTCCACCTCCTTTTCAAAAATATTACGTGTGGCTTATCGAATCTCTTCCATGCCGCCCATATACGGACGAAGCACCTCCGGAATACGGACAGAACCGTCAGCCTGTAAATTATTTTCTAAGAATGCGATGAGCATTCTGGGTGGTGCAACTACTGTGTTATTTAATGTATGCGCAAAGTACTTGCCATCTTTACCGTTTACGCGGATACGCAGTCTTCTCGCCTGGGCATCCCCTAAGTTAGAACAGCTTCCGACTTCGAAATACTTCTGCTGTCTGGGCGACCATGCTTCCACGTCATAGGATTTAACCTTCAGATCCGCCAGATCTCCGGAACAACACTCAATGGTCCTTACCGGAATATCCATGCTACGGAATAAGTCTACCGTATTTTGCCATAGTTTGTCAAACCATATCTTAGATTCTTCCGGCTTACATACGACGATCATCTCCTGCTTCTCGAATTGATGAATACGATATACGCCGCGTTCCTCAATACCGTGTGCACCTTTCTCTTTACGGAAACAAGGAGAATAGCTGGTCAATGTATGAGGAAGTTCTTCTTCCGAAATGATCGTGTCGATAAATTTACCGATCATAGAATGTTCGGAAGTTCCGATCAGATAAAGATCCTCTCCCTCAATCTTATACATCATGGCATCCATCTCGGCAAAACTCATCACACCATCCACAACTGCACTTCTGATCATAAACGGCGGTACGCAGTAAGTAAACCCTCTGCCAATCATAAAATCTCTCGCGTAAGCAATTACTGCGGAATGCAGTCTTGCAATATCACCCATCAGATAATAAAATCCGTTACCTGCCACACGTCCGGCAGCATCCATGTCTATTCCGTGAAATCTCTCCATGATCTCTGTGTGATAGGGAATTTCAAAATCCGGAACCACAGGATCTCCGTATTTGCATACCTCCACATTTTCCGAATCATCCTTACCGATCGGTACGGAAGGATCGATGATATTCGGAATGGTCATCATATCTTTTTTAATTTTCTCTCGAAGCTCATCCTCTTTAGATTCCAGCTCAGCAAGTCTTGCAGCATTGGCTGCAACCTCCGCTTTCTTCGCTTCCGCTTCCTCTTTCTTACCCTGACCCATCAGCGCGCCGATCTCCTTAGAGATCTTATTCCTGTTAGCACGGATCTCATCTGCTCCCTGCTGTGCCTTCCGAACTTCAGCATCCAGCTCAATCACTTCATCTACCAGAACAAGCTTCGAATCTTGGAATTTCTTCCGAATATTTTCCTTGACCACATCCGGATTCTCTCTTAAAAATTTAATGTCTATCATAATGTCCCTCATTTCTGCGCATGTTTTCTGCGCATAACTTTAATCTAATACTTCCTCAATATATACATTGTTACTCTCTGAAAGATCCATAACCCTGTCTACATTCTTACCATCTTTATCTTTGATGATTCGAATAACCGGTCTGTCCGGAAATTCTTTATTCTGATACAACACAGCTCCGGTCTCACCTTCGTTTGTCCTCACTCTGGAACCAGCCGGATATACAGCGGTAAACTCTAAAAAGATATCGACAATTTTACCGTCGAATTTTATATTTTTATTTTCTTTCAAATACTCTACCGCTTCGTGAACCTTAACACTCTTACAGCCGATTCCGCAGATCATTTCGTCAAATGCATCACAGACCTGCACAATACGGCATTCCACGGAAATATCTGTAGACTTAAGCGGATATCCCGATCCGTCAATACGCTCATGGTGATATAATATCATATTTTTGCTCTCATTGGAAATCCAATTTTCACCTCGTAGTGCCGAATAACCATATATTGGATGCTTCTTATATTCCGCATACTCTATTTCCGATAATTCTTCGAGATCTCTGTCTGCATAATCAATCGTCATATATCGGAGTCCGAGATCATGAAGTAAACAACTGACACCGATGTCATGTACTGTCCGTTGCGGAAGCTTCATTCGCAGCGCCACAACAGTCGCAAGGCTGCATATACTGATCGAATGGTCATATATGTCGGAGCTTCTTTCTTTCAGGTCGTAGATCTGTTCCACAACCTTATCCTCTTCGAGAATATTTGTGATGATGCGATCTGCCATCTGACAAATTTCTTCTAAATTATCATTATGGCGATAAGTGTGTTTTTCCAAAATATCTCTTACTTTATATTTAAAGGCCTCTTCGACTTCTTCTCTAAGGATTACAACCATCTTAGTATCTGGCTGCTCCTCTTCCCTGATATACACTTCCTTAATCTCAAGTTCTTTGAGCTTCTCAATATACTCCTGTTTCAACTGCATTCCTACGGAAAGGAGTACCTGATATTCCGGTGTGAAAACATCTTTCGCCAGTATTTCTATTCCCGTCAAATCATCAACCTTACATCGTTTCATGGTTTCTTATTCTATTGCCCCCTAATCCTCTAATGCAATATTCATTGCAATATCCAGAGCCTTCTTCTCTTCATCACCCAAAGAAATCTCGCACAGACCGCTTTTAATCTCTTTCGTGTACGAGTAACATCCTTCCGCACTGTGCACAGAATTCATAATAAAACCATTGTCATTCTCATCCAGAAGTGCAAGTGAAAAGCTGAGCTGTCCACCCATCTGGTTGAAGGCATCATATTTTACAATACCGACTTTCTGAAAAGCACCCTCCAGTTTTCGATATAGTGCCAGAATATCCTTACGATTCTTTTCCGTCGCAGCTTTAATGAATTTATTATCTTCAAAAATACCCTCTATATCCTGCTCCAGACTTTTGGCAGTTTTACCTGACATAAACATCTTATATCTCTTAGACAGCTTACCTATCCTAATTGTCTGAACAATCGTAACAATTAACAATATAAGGATTAAAGCAAACGCAGCAATAAACAAATATGTCAGATCTAAATTTCCCACGCCCATCTCTTCCAGTAAATTATAATTCATCGGTTTCGTACCTTTCTATATACATTTATCGCCTGTGCTCATCTACTAACTATTCGTGACAAACCTTTGTTCACAATCTGTCAAAACTTATCTGGAAAGCAACTCCGTAATTCTATCCAGATCATCGTGATTGTAGAATTCTATCTCTATCTTTCCTGTTCCGTTACCTTTAGAAGAAATCTCTACTTTAGTACCAAGTGTCTGTTTCAATTTTTCGGCCAGATCCTGATAAATAATTTCCAGACTCTTATCTTCCGAAACTTCTTTCTTAGGTTTTTCCGGTTTGTTCAAATTCTTAACAAGCTTCTCCACATCACGCACACTCAACTTTTCATCAAATATCTTCTGCGCGATCGTGTACTGCTGTTCTGGATCTTCAATCGTAATCAACGCTCT
The DNA here is from genome assembly GCA_014804355.1 of Lachnospiraceae bacterium. Taxonomy (GTDB): domain Bacteria; phylum Bacillota; class Clostridia; order Lachnospirales; family Lachnospiraceae; genus UBA3282. Next base: position 16,246 of record JAAUZY010000031.1, on the reverse strand, counting down.
CGCATGACCGGTGGAAAGCATATCATCTATAATCATCTGCTGCACTTCATCACATAATTTCAGAAGTCTCATGGAATTCGTAACAGCAGTTCTGCTCTTGGACACCCTCTCCGCGACTTCATCCTGTTTCAGATTAAATTCCGTCAGAAGTCTCTTATATGCCTGCGCCTCCTCAATAGGATTTAAATCTTCTCTCTGGATATTCTCAATCAGAGAAATCTCTACGATCTCCTGCTCGGTATAATCACGAATGATAACCGGAACTTCTTTTAATCCCGCCAGCTTAGCTGCACGCCAACGGCGTTCGCCGGCTATAATCTCGTAATAAGTCTTTCTGTCCTGAACCAAGATAGGTTGTAAGAGTCCGAACTGTTTGATAGAATCTGCTAATTCCTGCAATGCATCTTCATCAAAATTTTTTCTGGGCTGTTCCCTGTTAGGCTCAACCTGTGTGATTTTAACAATTGTCTCCGTACCATTATCGTTTGACTGATCCGTCGATATCTTTGATGGAGCTGTATTTACATTACCTGAAGGAATGATCGCATCCAATCCTTTACCTAAACCTCTTTTTGCAGCCATATCTTATACACCCTTTCTGTTTATCACTTCATCCGCAAGTAACATGTATGCCTCTGCACCTGCGGACTTCGGATCATACGTACTGATCGGCATTCCGTAACTGGGTGCTTCCGCTAATCTGATATTTCTGGGTATTACAGTATTATATACATTCTGTTTAAAATGGTTTTTAACATTTTCTACTACCTGCATAGAGAGATTCGTTCTGGAATCGTACATTGTAAATACAACGCCTTCCATATCCAGATCAGGGTTCAATCTCTCTTTCACCAGATTAACAGTATGGATCAACTGGCTTAAACCTTCCAATGCATAATACTCACATTGAATTGGAACAAGCACTGAATCAGCCGTAGTCATGGAATTGATTGTAAGCAGATTCAGTGACGGCGGACAATCTATAATAATAAAATCATACTTGTCCTTAATCCAGTCTACTTCATTCTTTAATATGTATTCTTTTTTGTCAACTCCGATTAACTCAATCTCAGCCGCTGCCAGATTAACGTTAGACGGAATAACTGACACATTCGGAATGACATCACTCAAAATACACTCATTGATGGAACATTCTCCTAAGATCAGTTCATAAATAGTATTTTCCAAATCATTCTTCTCAACACCAAAGCCACTGGTCGTATTGCCCTGTGGGTCTGTGTCAATTACTAATACTTTTTTTCCTTTCTCCGCAAGTGATGCGGATAAGTTAATGGAAGTGGTTGTTTTCCCGACTCCTCCTTTTTGATTTGCAATCGCAATCGTTCTTCCCATACTTGTTTTTCCTCTGCCTTTCGTTTTGTATTCCGACAAAACGTTTCTCTCCGAAATCATTTCTATTTTTCTGTCCGCTTACGATTATATCACTAATTGAAAGGATAATCTATAGGAATTTGTTCCACGTGGGAATTTGAAAAGATTTAAATATATTTCGTATTGTTTGTGGATGATAAGATGTAAATAATCCGGACGCGCCGGGCAATATGCAGTTATCCTAAGGACGCGCTTTCGCTCGATTCCAAACGCAACGGTACTAAGCTCGTGAGTTGCAAAGCAACTCATAACCTCGCTAAGTGCCGGCGTTTTCCAACGGTCCTTATGACAACTGCATATTGTCCGGCGCTGTTTATCGAATATGTCTGCTTAAAGATGCATCCGCATTACATTCGTTTTTTCCCGGTATAAATTTCTTTACTGGTTGTATTCCTATAGAAATTTTATTTTTTTAGAATATAATATTGCAAACAGTATGTTATAAATATATATTTTTAATAGCAAATAGTTGATTTAATATAAATATACAAATTGGAATGAAAGGTAATAATAATGGAATGTATAAGAATTAACGGTTTAAATAGAGATTTAATCAATGCGTTTATTAAACAGCATTGGTGTACTACAACAATGATTATTCGTGGCAAAGAAATCGACATGACTAAAACAGAAGGGTTTTATTTTAAAGAGGGTGAAGATATCATTTCGCTAATAACATATATAGTTTATGACAATGTACTAGAAATAACATCTCTTGACAGCCTGCGAGAAAAACAGGGTATTGGCAGCAAGCTCATTGAAACTGTGATACATGAGGCTAGAGAAAGAAAGCTTCAAAAGATTGTGCTTATAACAACAAATGATAATATCAATGCAATCAGATTTTATCAAAAGAGGGGATTCGATATGGCACATTTGTACCGTAATGCGATGGATATCTCAAGAAAATTAAAGCCAGAGATTCCTTTGATTGGTGAAAATTCTATACCTTTGCGACATGAAATTGAATTTGAATTTTTTATATGAAATTCTGGTTTATAGAATTATTCTTTCTGTACTAATATCTTATGATTTGAAATACGCTCATGAATTTATTTTAAAAATAAGATGAATTTTAAATGTTTCACGCTCAAAATATGTCACAAAAAAATGTTTCACGGAATTGGTTCACAATATCTTGGGTTAATTTGTTTCACGTGAAACATTATCTTGTGTCTATAATTCAAATATAGGTAATTATTTTTCAAATGTTTCACGTGAAACATGTCCTATGTATGTTTCACATGATAAAATGTACTAATATTTATATTTAAACCTAAATAAATCTATAAGTACTGTAAAACATTAAGTGGACTTTCAACATTTATAAAATTTTTCTTTCGTCCGGTTGGTTGCAAAGTCCCTTCTTTTAAATACCAGACAGCTTGAATTGCCTTCATTCCTAATTTCTGAGCAGTTTCCAATTCACAACTTCCGCCATCTCCAACATATATACACTCTTCTGCTTTTACAGAAAGAGCTTTCATACATCTGTGAAAAATCTCCTCATCAGGTTTACAAACACCTTGTTCAGAAGATAAAAATATAGCATCGAAATATGGAAACAATAAACTTTCACGGATTACAATTTCTTCTTCGTAAAAAGTATTGCTGATCAGTCCAATCAATATTTTCTTATTCTTTAATTCTGTAAGCATTGGAATAATCTCAGAATGTAGATGTCTAAAAGCTTCTTTCTTCGAATCGATCCACTTTTGCTTGACATGCTCAATAAGATTTTCAGAATAGCAACGATAATTTCGAAGAATATTTTCCATAACATCTTCAAATTTCATCTTGCCAACAGAACGATCATATTTTGTTGGCTGCCACATTGAAAGAAATTCTTCTACGGGAATCCCTACATCTTTTGCAATCTCGCTGCCAAAATATATGGGACTTTCATATAAAGTAATTAATGTCTCAAACATATCGAAGATCACAGCACGCATAATAATTTCTCCTAAAAAAGTTTAATAATATTATTTTTAATTGCAAAGACCGCCGCCTGTGTACGATCAGAAACATCTATCTTCTTAAAGATATTAGAAATATGATTTTTAACCGTCCTCTCACTAATATTTAAATTAGTCGCAATCTCTTTGTTAAACATTCCATTGGCAACCTGAATCAATACTTCTAATTCTCTTCCAGTTAAGGAATCAATTTTATCTTTATCAATATCTCTATTTGCAAGCCGGTTATTCAATGCCGGAATTAAACTTGCCTGAATATAATTTTCACCGGCCATCACTGCACTGATCGCCCGCTTTAATTCTGCCGACTCAGAATCCTTCAATATATATCCATCCACTCCAATATCAACTGCTCTTAATAAATATTCCAATTCATTATGGACAGTTAATATCAAGACTTTAATCTCATATTTCTTTTTCTTTATTTCCTCCAGTACTTCCAGTCCGTTTTTTTCAGGCATATTAATATCAAGGAGTAAAACATCAGGAAGTACGTCCTGTAATTTTTCAAGACATTCTTCACCATTGGATGCCTCGGAAATTATCTCCATACTTCCGTCAAATTCCAATAACTGTTTTAAACCCTCTCTTATTAAATTGTGATCATCAGTAATCATAATTTTTGTCTTCATAATTATCCTCACCTTTTACATAATATAAATAAGATATTTATATATTAAATCCTATACTAATATTACCCTATACAATCATCTGCATTTAGTAATTTCATATCAACTATTTACTTTCGGAATTTCTATTTCTATAGAAGTACCATCCTGTGTATCAATATTAATCTTGCCGCCCAGAAAATATACTCTTTCTTTTATTACAGATAATCCAAAATGTTTTTCTTTCTTTACAGCCTCACTTAGATCAAATCCTGTTCCGTTATCCTGAACAATAATTTTATATAACGAATCACACTCCCTCAATCTCACAGTGATTTCGTTTCCGCCGGAATGTTTTAATGAGTTTTGAACACATTCCTGAATAATACGATAAATGGAAAGAAAGAGAACTTGCGTAGCAGGAACAGAGTGTGACATATTAATATCGTCTATATCCTCTACAATATGAAACTGCTTTTCCTGATTTAAAAGATGAAGCATTTTTTCTATCGCTTCTTTTATCCCAAGATCATCAATAGACATTGGGCGCAAATCAAATATACTGTTTCGAATTTCTTCAATAACTTTACGAATTCCTTTTCCAACTGTAGCAAGTTCCAACTTAGCCTTCACAGGGTCCTTATCTATATAAAGAGAACTCAATTCTACCTTATGAACAAGATGAGTCAAATTCTGTAACGAAGTATCATGCAAATCTCTTGCGATTCTTTGACGTTCTTTCTCTTGAGCATCTAAAATAGAAAGTTGTTTCACGTGAAGCATAAAAGATTTTTCAGCCAGAACTTTTTCTAATTGTTCAATCCTATTATTTTTCAAATGAATCTGCTTTTCTATTTCATCACATTCCGAAACAAGTTTTTCACGCTTCTGTTTGTTTTGTTCTATAACATCCGCATATACATTCTCGACTTTTCTTGCCAGAAATACTTTCAGGTCACTTTCTTCTTTATTTAAAAGACCATTCAAATAAGTATCTATCGAATCAATTTCAATTTTCTTTTCATTCAATTCAGACAAATGTGATGTCTGTTCCATTTTCAAATTATCATATATTTCTTGAATAATTTCATAATCTGCATAATTCATATATTTTCCCCGCATAACATTTAATATTGTTATTGCTCCGATCGCGCCATACTTTTATGTGATATTTTTATCATATACTAAATTGAGAAATTATAAAAGATTTTTATCATTATTCATTTGTTGGATTTGAACTATAATAAAAATTAAAGTATAATAAACATAATATTTAAAATCGGTACAATTCACATTTTATTGACAGAAGTTTCTAATAAACAATCTAATAAATACAAGTAAACAATGCAGATGCCTATTCAACAGTATATTGAAAGATTGAAATTGATATAATCTACTAATCAAATAATTTATAACATCTGTATTTATAAATGCAGTACGTAAATTTTTATTACTGTTTAAAATACTTATACCATTAACATTACAATCACTGTTTACTTTGGAGGATAATTCATGAATAAAAAACTGACCACGGCACTATTATTATCAACCTTCTCTGTCACAACAATTCATGTCATTAATCGGGTCCATACTTCCTTGTGCACTGTTAAAAATTTGTTAGCAAATTCTGAAAATCATTATTACGAATGGCGTTTCGGAAAAATCAGATATCAGAAAAAAGGCAGCGGAGCTCCTCTGCTTCTTGTTCATGATCTCACAGTAGGAAGTTCCAATTATGAATACCACAGACTGATCAATAATCTCACCGAAGAACATGAAGTATATTCCATAGACTTACTGGGATATGGTCTGTCTGATAAACCTGCCATAACATATACCAACAATCTGTACGAACAGTTAATCAGTGATTTTATTAAAAATGTGATTAAAAGAAAAACCTCTGTTGTTGTAACCGGTGAGTCTGCCCCGTTCGTTATGATGGCATGTCATAACAATCCGGACATCTTAAATAAATTAATCTGCATTAATCCGCAGAATCTTTATCTGCAGAATCAGATTCCATCCAAACAGACTAAGTTGATGAAATTGTTTTTGGAAAGTCCGATCCTCGGTACTTTTACATATCATATACTTACCAATAGACACAGTATGGAGGAAACATTCAGAACAGAGTATTTCTGCCATTCAGATGAGATTAAAGAAAAATATATTTACAACTATCTGGAAGCAGCATATACCGGTAATTATTATTCAAAGTACGCCTTTGCAAGCTATGTCGGGAAATATATGAACATGAACATTCTTCATGAACTGAAGGAAATTAATAATAGTATCTTAATGATCGGCGGCGAAAAAGAAAAGGATATTAAAACTACCATTGAAAACTATAAATATTATAATGCGGCAATCGAAGATGTATATATTCCAGACACGAAACATCTTCCACAGTTAGAAGCTCCTGATGAGGTATTGGAACAGATTAAAATATTTTTACTTTCGTAGTCTCAAGGTTCTATCTGTTCAGATGTCTTTATTAATAAACATCTAAAAGTAATTGCCTCGCGGTAACACCTTCTAAACAATTACAACAACACAATTATTTGTCAACGGATCTCTTCTGTCATAACAGAAAATCATAAAGGAAGGCTTCTCAAAAATATTCTCATATACTTCGACATGCAATGCCTTCGTCAATTCTCTATAATTACATCCTGACAGTTCCGGAAACATCAAATGATCCTGCGACTCTCTATGTAATATATCATGAATATCGTTCTTCCACCTATCCAAAGAAGGAGCAAAAGAAGGACGATTTTTCATGTGCTCACGCAAGTATAAATCATATGTAAGATATTCCCGTAAAATTGAAATTCTTTTCTCTACGGAATCATTCTCATATTCATATTTTTCAGAAAAAACATTTTCTTTCGATAAACAATTTTTCAGCCGTATATTCTGACTAATCAGAGCAGTTCCAAACTCCATCAGAATTTCATATTTTCTGGTGCGTGATGACTGAATACCAAACAGATCATGTTCTTCATACCAAGTTGCAAGAACATCATATAAATCATATGGCGTATTAAAATAAGAACATAAATATAGCAGCGTATTTCTAAACTGTCCGCTGTTATAATAGATTTCCAATACTTCCTCGATCTGTTTCAAATGACAGACATCCTCATAGGAAAGCCATTTCGTTGAGAGAACTTCGTAAGGCGGAAGTGATGTGTACACAAGTTCATACTCCGCAGCATGAAGCTCCATGGCAGAACCTTTTAACACCTTAAGAAATCCTAATTGTAACTGTTCCGGAGAGAGTGCATATACATCATTAAATGATTTCTTAAAAATCTTCAAATCTTCATAAGGCAGTCCGGCGATCAGATCCAGATGTACGTGGATATTATTCCAAGAAGAAATTCTTCGAACAACATCGGCAACTTTATTAAAATCCATCTTACGATTAATTTCAGAAATCGTCTGAGGGTTAGTAGACTGTACACCAATCTCAAATTGCACCACGCCGGGACGCAGTTTCGCAAGTAATGTAAAATAGTCTTCATCCAGAAGATCGGCCGCAATCTCAAAATGAAAATTCGTAATGCCGTTATCATTCTCTAATATATATTGCAAGATCGGAAGCGCATGATCTTTCTTACAATTAAAAGTACGATCTACAAACTTTACTTGTACAACATTTTGTTGTAAAAAGAAATCAATATCACGGCACACATATTCCACAGAACGAAAGTCCATCGTCTTATCAATAGACGAAAGACAATAACTACAAGAGAAAGGACATCCACGGCTGCTTTCATAATAAACGATACGATGTTCAAAATCCTCTATATTCTGATACCAAAAGGGAATCTCATCTAATAAAATCCGAGAACAATTATTTCCGTCAAGAACATCAGGAAGAGATTCCGAAACACCATTGACATAGGCAGACACAAGACGATTAAAAGTACCTTCTCCATAACCGGACATGACTCCTCTGAGTTTCCACTCCTTAATCACATCAGACGCATCGTAAGAAACCTCCGGACCACCTGCCCAGATTTCTACTTTCGGCATGATTTTATGCAAATCGGAAATGATCTCACCAACCATATTCCGATTCCAGATATAACATGAAAAAGTGACCACATCAGGACGCTTCTTATAAATTTCACTCAAAATATAAGAAGTCTGCTGATTGATCGTAAATTCCATCACATCTACATGAGACTCATATTCACCCGCACAGGATTTTAAAGAGAAAACGGCAGGATTAGAATGTATGTATTTCGCATTAATGGCAACAAGTAAAATATTCATTATTGTGAACATACCTCCTTCTACGTCAAGGGTTTCTTACTTGCCATTCCCGCTTTTCTAGGATACTTCAATGGCGTATCAGCGCACTTTGTTATTACAAAAAGATTGCGGTATAATTCTGAATTAGGAAGCGTAAAAGCAACCTGATCCTCAACTTTTCCGCCCAGTATCTCTATCGCATATTCTGCACCTTTTATCTCGTCAATAATCTTTTCCGATTTATAAGAGATAAATTTACCGCCAATCTTCACATAAGGAAGACAGTATTCCGAGAGTGTAGAGAGATTCGCCACGGCTCTGGACACGCACAGATCATACTTTTCTCTCAACAGATCCGGTTTTGCATAATCTTCCGCCCTGCCATGAATCGTCTCTATTCCATCAAGTCCTAATACAGCTATCACTTCATTCAGAAAATCAACTCTCTTATTCAAAGAATCCATAAGAGTAACTTTAATATTCGGAAAGGCTATTTTTAACGGTATTCCGGGAAAACCCGCACCCGTTCCGATATCGATCAGAGAAATGTCCATAGAAGTATTATTTTGTTCATCACTCAAGTCACAGGCTTTTACCAATGATAAGCTGTCTATAAAATGTTTCTTAAGAACTTCATCAAATTCCGTGATTGCAGTCAGATTCATAACCTGATTCCATTCTACTAACAATTCATAATACTGCATAAACTGACGTAACTGATTTTCAGTCAATGAAATATTCAGTTCATCTAAATCTTTCTGAAAAGAAATTAATTCATAATTATCTAATTCTATATTCTTTATTATTTCAAAATTTTTCACATTAATAACCATACCTTTCTTTCAATCTGCAGCATATGCGCCAACACTAAAAACGTTTCTGCGCAAATATCCTCAAAATAAATGCATTTATTTATAAAATTTCTTCAGATGAAATAAGCTGGTACATACAATAAAAAATTTATTTTTTCCTCTGCTCCAAATACACCAACAGCACAGAAATATCCGCAGGAGACACTCCGGAAATTCTGGAAGCCTGTCCCACTGACACAGGTTTATAAGCAATCAGCTTTTGTCTCGCTTCCAACCGCAGCGAGCTGATTGCATTATAATCAAGATCAGCCGGAATACGTCTCTTCTCCATTTTCTTATACTGTTCCACCTGACGCTGCTGCCTTATAATATAACCTTCATATTTTATTTCAATTTCCACTTGCTCTATTACATCTGCAGGAAGAGCAGGACGTTTCGGATCAAGTTCAGATAACATTTTATAAGACAATTCCGGACGGCACATAAGCTCCGCCAGACTGGCAGCTGTCTTAAGAGTCGAACTCTCATGAGCAATCAGAAATTCCTGATTTTCTTTTGCTGCTCCGATCATCGTATTCTTTAATCTTTCAATTTCTTCGTCAATCAATTTCTGCTTATAAAGCGTTTTTTCATAGACCTCTTTTGAGACAAGTCCGACTTCATACCCGATCTTACGGAGCCTTAAGTCAGCATTATCCTGTCGGAGCAAAAGACGGTATTCTGCCCTGGAAGTCATCATACGATAAGGCTCAAAATTTTCTTTTGTTACCAAATCATCAATCAATACACCTATATACGACTGAGAACGATCCAGAACAATCATCTCTTTATTCAGAATTTCCATTGCCGCATTAATACCCGCAATCAAACCTTGCGCCGCCGCTTCTTCATATCCGCTGCTGCCGTTAAACTGTCCACCACTGAACAATCCTTTAATATCCTTAAATTCCAAAGTAGGATATAACTGTCTCGGATTAATGCAGTCATATTCGATTGCATAAGCATTTCTCACAATTTTACAATTTTCCAATCCGGGCACAGTACGATACATGGCAAGCTGCACATCCTCAGGAAGAGAAGAAGACATACCTCCCACATACATTTCATGCGTATGATTTCCTTCCGGTTCAATAAAAACCTGATGCCTCTCTTTATCCGCAAATTTTACTACTTTATCTTCTATGGAAGGGCAATACCGCGGTCCTGTTCCCTCTATAATACCCGCATAAATAGGAGAACGATCAAGATTCGCCCGTATGATATCATGAGTTTTCTCATTCGTATAAGTCAGCCAGCAGGAAACCTGATCAATCTGCACATCTTCAAGATTTGTAGAGAAAGAAAAAGGAATTACCCTCTCATCACCAAACTGTTCTTCCATCTTGCTGTAATCAATTGTACGTCCATCCATTCTGGCAGGTGTACCGGTTTTAAATCTCCTCATCTCTACACCGAGAGCGATAAGGGAATCCGTCAGATGATTCGCAGGCTGTAATCCATTAGGTCCCGTATAAGTAATCGCTTCACCACAAAGACATCTTGCTTTCAAATAAGTACCCGTACACAAAATCACTGCCTTACATTCATAAACTGCACCTGTATAAGTTTTAACACCTGTAATTTTCTTCGTTGCAATAGTTTCTCCCGATTCAGAAGCATTCTCATATTCTTCTGTTATCAGTTCGCATACCTCTGCCTGTTTAATCGTCAAGTAATCCTGATTTTCCAGTACTTTACGCATCGCTCTGGAATATTCCGCTTTATCAGCCTGTGCTCTCAGAGAATGTACTGCTGGACCCTTTGATTTATTCAACATCTTAGACTGTATGAAAGTCTTATCAATATTCTTACCCATCTCGCCGCCCAAAGCATCGATCTCGCGTACCAGATGTCCCTTAGAAGTACCTCCTACATTGGGATTACACGGCATCAAGGCAATACTGTCCACACTTACTGTAAACATAATTGTTTCCAGTCCGAGTCTTGCACAGGCAAGTGCCGACTCACATCCGGCATGGCCGGCACCTACTACACAAACATCATATTTTTCTCTGATCTCAGTCATATTTTATTCCTCATTTATTTTTATTTTCCCATACAAAATTTACTGAATATCTCATTTACCAGATCATCTCCGACTTCTTCCCCAATGATCGTACCAAGAAATGCATATGCATTCATCAAATCAATCGTATAGAAATCTTCCGGCATATGATCTTCTATACTTTTTCTAACCTGGAGCAGACTGTCATAAGCATTCTGCAATGCTTCTTTATGACGCACATTCGTAATATAGACTTCATCATTATAAATAATCTCACCATGAAAAAACATTTCTTTTACAGTTTTTAAAAAAAGTGCAACACCGTCCCGTTCCTTCATAGATGTTCTGATTATTCTGTTTTCATATATGTTCTGACATTCCGCGTTAGTTTCAAGAATATGATTTTTATTCTGCTCGTGTATTTTTCCTATAAAAGAACGTATATCTCTCTCCGTTACAACAGTAAATAAATCTGATTTATTTAACAGAATAATTGTATTTTTACCCTCAATCATATGAAAAATTGCTTCGTCATTTTCATCAAGAGGTATAGAAGAATCAATAACATAGAGAACCAGATCAGCTTCTTCCACAGCTTTTTTTGCACGATCTACACCTATCTTCTCTACAATATCTTCCGTAGAACGAATACCTGCCGTATCCAGAATACGGAATAAAATACCGTCAATTGAAATTGTTTCTTCTAAAATATCTCTCGTTGTACCGGCAATATCCGTTACTATTGCTCTCTCTTCTCCTACAAGCATATTAAGAAGAGATGATTTACCAGCATTCGGTTTACCAACAATCACAGTCTGGATTCCTTCTGACAATATTCTGCCATTTTTCGCAGAATCAATCAGTGTACGAATACGTTCACCTATTTTCTTAACAATTTTATAAAGCGCCTCTCCATATCCATCAGATTCCAAATCAAAATGTTCCGGATCATCAAGCGCCGCTTCAATAAACGCAATCTCATGAAGAATATTAGTCCTGATTTCTTTAATGATATCGGACACAGAACCTTTTAGCTGTTTCACGGAAGATTGAAGTGCAAACTCATTCTTCGCATGAATAATATCCATTACAGCTTCCGCCTTAGACAGATCAATCCTTCCGTTTAAGAAAGCACGCTTCGTAAATTCGCCCGGTTCCGCAACCCTTGCACCTGCTCTTATTACGGCATCCAGAATCTTCCTCATCATAAAAACGCCGCCGTGACAATTAATCTCCACCGTATCTTCCGTAGTATAACTCTTAGGCGCTTTCATTACAGAAACCATTACTTCATCTATAACAGTTTCATTTTCTTCTATAATAAATCCATAATGAATCGTATGGGATTTATATGTTGTCAGCATTTGTTTCATTTTCATATTTCGATATATTTTATCTATAATCGAAACAGAATCTTCTCCACTGACACGAATAATTCCGATTCCCGAATCAGACATAGCCGTTGCAATCGCCGCTATTGTATCTGTCTTCATATAAGATCAAAGCCTCCCATTTTTTACTGAAAACAGCAGGAACATTACATTCCTGCTGTTTTTCATAAAAAGATTAATTAATTATGCTTCTCATATTTTCTCAAAACAACAACAACATGCCTGAAAGGCTCATCCCCTTCACTGTGCGTTGTCACATACTTATCATTCTGAAGCGCAGAGTGAATAATTCTTCTTTCATAAGGATTCATAGGCTCTAAAGACACAGGTCTCTTTGTTCTCTTTACTTTATAAGAGATATTCTTAGCCAGATTCTCAAGAGTCTCTTTTCTTCTCTGACGATAATTCTCTGTATCAACTTTAACTCTGATATAGTTCTCTACATTTTTATTTACTACCAGTGATACAAGATACTGTAAAGAATCAAGTGTCTGACCTCTCTTTCCGATCAGGACTCCCATTTCATCACCGCTCAAATCCACTTCCATGGAACTTTCAGCTTCATTATATTTTACATCAACAACAACTGTCAGATCCATTGCACGGAACACTTCATTCAAGAAATCTCTTGCCGTATCTTCTACGGAAGACTTTACTCTTGCTTTAATAACAGCAGGTTTAGAACCAATTCCCAGAAATCCTGAAGAACCTTCTTCTATTACTTCATATTCTAATTTATCACTTGTCACAGTTAATTTCTGACATGCTTCAGTAATTGCATCATTAACTGTTTTTGCAGATACTTCAATAAATTCCATAACAATTTAACCTCCATTCTTACACATCATACAATCACAATAAAATATTATTTATTATTTTTTTCATTATACTGCTTTACCATATTTGCCTTAGACATCATACTGCCGGGTTTTGCATTCTTATTATAATACTCCGTAGATTTTCTTACCGCTTCATCCTTTTCTTCCTGTGTCATCGTAGGAGTATTAGATTGTTTCTTAGAGGTACTCACATTCTTCGTATTCATATTGGCATATGCTGCCATCTGCTCTGCCCTGACACCGGCTTTCGCCATTTTTTTCTTAGCTTTCTCTTCATTATTCTTAATAACTTCATCCAGATCCATCTTATCAATATGTTTATTGATCACAACCTGCTGAACACTTCTTACGACAGCACCGGCTATCCAGTAAAGTCCCAAACCTGCAGGAAGCGTATAACAGAATACGGCAGACATGATCGGCATCATCATATTCATCGTTTTCATAGACTGCATCATCGCATTCTGCTGATCGCTGGCATTTTTGTTATCCTGCTGCGTATTCTGCTGCGGCATAAGCTTTACATTAATCCACTGCGTTACCGCAGACAAAACAGGAATCGACAAAGCTGCAATTACCATAAGAAAAGACTTATCTGCTAATGCTGCCTTCATAGTAAAAGAAGGAGAATTTGCAATATTTATACCAAAATTATTATACTGATTTAAAAGAGAAAGCGTTTTATCCACATCTGCCGTCAAATTCGGAAATGTTTCTTTAATACTGATCCATTCAGCAGAAGTAGCCTTATTTAATACATCAATAAATGTATTCTCTACATAGGAAGTTACACCGCCGACGAAAGATTCATTCGAAAAATTCTTACTATACATGCCGGCTTGCGAAAAAGACTGAATTAATTCCGTACTTCCCTTCTGAGCAATCAAATTATCAACCAAGGGGAAGAAAGCTTCCTTAATCTTACCGACATAAGCAGGCATATTGTAAATAACACGGTACAATGCCCATAAGATAGGCAGCTGAATTAACAACTGAACACAACTTCCCGACGGAGACACGCCGTATTTCGCATAGACTGCTTTTGTCTCCATATTCATAGCCATCATGGACTCGTTATCATTCTTACCCTTATATTTTGCCTGAATTGCCTGAAGCTCAGGATTCATTTTGGCAGATAACTTAGAGAATTTCTGCTGCTTGATCGTAAGAGGCAGAAGAAGCAGATACATTACGATTGTGAACAGTATAATAGCAAGTCCTATATTAGGAATACCGATTTTGTCTAAAACAAAAAAAATACCTTCCATAATATAGCCCAGCAATGAAGCAATAGGACCGATAATCCTACCGGGGTCCTTAGTTAATAAAATACCTGTCACTATCGGATTACCTCCTTAATTTTCTTTTCTCTGTTCCATCAGGGAACAGGATCATAACCACCTTTTGAAAAAGGATTACATCTGCATATCCTCCAAAGAGCCATAAGTCCGCCCTTCAAAGCGCCGTACTTCTCCACCGCTTCCAATCCATACTCTGAACAAGTCGGAATATACGGACATTTCGTACTCTTCATAGGAGAGATATATTTTCTATAGAATTCAATAAGATAAATAAATAATTTTTTCATATCAATTTCTAACAATTTGCTAACGCAAATTATTTTCATCATAAAAATATATTTTAATCATATGATGAAGTTTTGAAAGATGTAATAACGCACTCTCGATCTCGGCATATCCGACCGAAGCCGCACTTTTTCTTGCAACGACTACTATATCTAAACCACTATTAAATATATTTTCGTGTAGCCGGTAACTCTCTCTCACCAGTCGGGCAAATCTGTGCCTTACAACACTGTTACCTACCTTCTTACTGGCGGATATTCCCAGTCTGTTCCTATCAGTGTTGTTTTCCAATACATACATTACCAAATACTTGTTGGCATAACTCTTACCTTTTCTGTAAACATTCTGGAAATCTTGATTCTTTTTCAAGGATTCTGAAAATACCATTTTTCTTACTCCTTATTTTAAATGAGAGAAAAAAAGGTCACATAACTGTGACCTATGCTGATAATTTCTTTCTTCCTTTTGCACGTCTTGCTGCTAAAACTTTTCTTCCGCCCGGAGTACTCATTCTCTTCCTGAATCCATGAACCTTGGATCTCTGTCTCTTCTTAGGCTGATAAGTCATTTTCATACCGATGCACCTCCTTCTCGTAACCTTAATATTTATATAAGGCAGACATATTTTAAACATTAATTGGAAAAACAACATGTTGATTATATATAATTAATGAAGAAACGTCAAGTAAATCCTGTATTTTTTATTCTTAAAAATATATAAAAAAGCGAACAAGTTCGCTTGCGAGATTTGCCTGCAGCAAACTCGAAACACATCAAGAAATTTCCTATACAATAAAAGTTTTCTTGCGGAAAACCCGTCACCAACTTAAAAAATTTTTTTAAAAAAATATATGTTTTTTATAGATCTATATATTGTTATTTGAAAGCTAAATTATATACTATATATTGTATATTCTATTTTTTCTTAACTTTATATCCACTTTACATAAATCTATCCACAATATGTGCATAACTTGTGTATAATTTGTTTTTATATTGTTTATAATTATTATTTTATACATAAAAATGCACTGTTAATCATGTTAATATCAATTTTATAAGTTATACACATTCTGCTTAATAACCTGATAAAATATGTAAACTTGTTGATAATTATGATCACAACCATGTGTACAACTTACCATTTGAATTTTTAGACTGTTTATATTATTATATATTGTAGGGTAATTTCGATGTTATCCTTTTTTACGATATATTGTAACTGTTCAGTACCTTCACAGTTACGATGCAAAATCCATCCTAAATTGTCTTCGACAATGGGATTTTGCTCGCTGAATCATATTCTTACGGTCTCAGCAGTAAATGCTTCGACCT
>JAAUZY010000030.1 GCA_014804355.1 Lachnospiraceae bacterium | reverse complement strand
ATTTTCTTGAAACTCTTTTTTCCTTTTTTTACAATAAATTCTTCGGTTGCAATCATCTCTTTTGTGTAGGACATCTTAATATCCCCTACTTTTTCTCCCTTTACGGAAACTCCGCCCTGCTCCACGGCACGGCGTGCCTCGGATCGTGATGCTGCCATGCCCGCTGCGACAAGAATTCCTAAAATATCGATATTTCCATCTATGAACTTATCGTCCGTAAGTATCGCTGTTGGCATATTTTCCGAGCTGCCGCCTCCGGCAAAAAGCGCTTTCGCCGCTTCTTCCGCTTTCTTCGCCTCTTCTTCTCCATGAACGAGATTCGTCAGTTCATAAGCCAGTATTTTTTTCGCTTTATTCAACTGGCTTCCTTCCCATTGATCCATCTCATCGATCTGCTCTAACGGCAGGAACGTCAGCATACGCAGACATTTCAGCACATCCGCATCCGCTACGTTCCGCCAGTACTGATAGAACTCAAAAGGTGTCGTCTTATTCGGATCAAGCCATACCGCACCTTTCTGGGTCTTTCCCATCTTCTTACCCTCGGAGTTCATAAGCAGCGTGATCGTCATGGCATACGCATCCTTGCCAAGCTTCCGGCGAATCAGATCCGTGCCGCCCAGCATATTGCTCCACTGGTCGTCACCGCCAAACTGCATGTTACACCCATATCTCTCATACAGTTCCATGAAATCATAACTCTGCATGATCATATAGTTGAACTCAAGGAAACTCAATCCTTTCTCCATTCTCTGTTTATAGCACTCCGCCCTGAGCATATTATTGACACTGAAACAGGCCCCGATATCGCGGATAAATTCCACATAATTTAAGTTTAACAGCCAGTCGGCATTGTTGACCATCAGCGCCTTGCCATCCGAAAAGTCAATGAATCTGCTCATCTGTTTCTTGAAGCATTCGCAGTTGTGATCGATCGTCTCCTTCGTCATCATAGTCCTCATATCGCTTCTGCCGGAGGGATCTCCGATCATCGCCGTGCCGCCCCCGATCAGGGCTATGGGCTTATTTCCCGCCTCCTGCAGGCGCTTCATGAGGCACAGCGCCATGAAATGCCCTACATGCAGACTGTCCGCAGTCGGATCAAAACCAATATAAAAAACCGCTTTACCGCTGTTGATCAGATCCCTGATCTCATCTGCATCCGTAAGTTGTGCAAGTAATCCTCTCGCCTGAAGTTCCTCATAAATTCCCATTGTTCCCATTCCTTTCCATTTTTCATAATTCCGGCTCATTCCATGAATAAGCAGACTCGTAATGCTTCGCATTCCGAGTTCGCGTTGCTCGCCGGAAGCTCTGTGAGACATGCTTATATGCAAGCATAACGCCCGTCTCGCATAGCTTCCGGCTCTGCTTATTCGCGCAAAAAACCTCGTCCTGTGTATATATACACATAGGACGAGGTTACTCTCGTGGTACCACCTATCTTCACAGACAACTCACATTGCCGGCCTCAACGAGTACGATTCCGAGATATATTCTTATGCAAATCATCTCCTCCTGATACTCTTCTGCTATAACGTGCATTCTCCGTCACGGCCTACTAGGATCAGCCATTCTGCCATGAAGCTCCAAGATGTATTCATAAAAAACTTCCCGTGTGCCTCTCATCAACCGGCTGCTTTCTGTACGTTCCGTAATCTACTACTTGTTCTTATCATCGCCTGTATTTCTATTATTTGTTATTAGATATAATTTAAACGAATCACACAACTTTGTCAACTATTAATTCTCAACTTTTACTGCAACATGCTGATTCATATTGCTTATCGTACCACGCCAATAACCAGCCTAAGCAGATAGAAGAATTCCCAAGGAGGCCCTAGAACATGTTTAAATCCTTCGGATTAAAACGGCCAGCACTTAGCGAGGTTTAAAGTTGCAACGCAACTTTCGAGCTTAGTGTCTGTTGCGCTGTGAAAGGAGCGAAAGCGAGCCGACGGGGAATTTTCTATCTGTTTAGGCGTCCTCTTTGGAGAATGTTTAAAAAGTAACAGCTCCGTAGATATTAACTTTCATCTGTGCGTCCGCTTTGCACCATCTCATTCAAAATCACCTTAACCTGATGGAAATCAAACATATCATATGCCTCTTTCAATTTCCTCATTCGTGCATTAACATCTGCCCCGAAATTTCTGGAAGCCATCTCCGGCACAAGCTTGTCCGTCACCTTCAGATTCATTTTGTCCAATTCGATCTTGAGATTCTGCAATATCTGTGTCGTCAATTCTTCTGCTTCCTTCTCCTCGGTATTCTGCTCCGTCTCCGCCTCATTGAAGCTTCCGATACTGATCAGATATTCTTTCACCTCACCGAGTATCTCTCTGAATTTTTCCAGAC
Source organism: Lachnospiraceae bacterium (assembly GCA_014804355.1). Lineage (GTDB taxonomy): Bacteria > Bacillota > Clostridia > Lachnospirales > Lachnospiraceae > UBA3282. The sequence goes on along the minus strand of JAAUZY010000030.1, from coordinate 46,283 downwards.
ATGAGTCAAACTGCCTGTTGATCGTATCGGTATCACCCGCTTTACCTGCAAACTCCAGCTCCTTAAATAGCGCGGACACTTCCATGGCGCCAATGGCGGCACTGGAGCTTTTGATTCCGTGCACGTCTGTGGTAAAAAGCTGGATATCTCCAACTTCCAGCAGATTCGGCAGAAGCTCCAGATATTTCATGCCTTCCGCATAATAGGTATTCAGAATTGCCGCGTAAGCCTCCTGGTTAAAACCGATATTTAAAAGTCCTTTATCTTTGTTCAGCCCACTCTCCGGTTTCTTTTCTCCGTTCTTTGATATAGATTTATTATTACCTTGTCCATCCCTGTCGTCTTTTGCCTTGACATGTTCGATCAGCCCCTCCGGCAAAAACTCCAGCAGACATTTTTCGAGATATCTTCGCTTAACCGGCTTGGCAAGATATTCCTGAAATCCGAGTTCCAGCATCTCCTCCCTGACATTCGCACCGTTCTGCGCAGTCAGCGCAACAAAAGGCAGTTCCTTGTAATAGTGATCGTCCTTAGCCCTGATTAGTCTAAGTACTTCGTCGCCGCCCAGATCCGGCATAACCATATCCATCAGTACCAGATCATACTTTTCATTCTCCAATTTCCTGATACCGTCCTGTCCACTGGTGGCTACTGCAATATCAATGCCATATTTGCTGAATATACCCGCCGCTACCTTCAGATTTACCGCATTATCATCCACAACGAGTACTCTGGCGTTCCTTGCCGTAAAGGTCTCTTCCAGAGCGCTCTTCTTATAATCCTCCTTGTTCCATCTGTTATTCAATACCATAGAGACCGTAATACACGAAAACGGCCGGTATATAAGCCGACACTTATCATAATCACCGTAAACCGCATCATATCCCGAAGTTACATACGTATACTCCTGACACCGATACAGTGAAATAATATTGGACAAGTTCTCATACACTGTATCCGGAACAAAAATAAAATCGAAATGCTTCTCCTGAATGGCATGATTGAACCCGTAATAATTGCGGCTGTATACAGGTCTGACTCCGAATGTCTCCATGATATCCTGCCACTTTGCAATGCTGATATCATTATCCGCATAAATCAACACACTGGGTTTCTTCTCATTCTCCAAACGAATCATGGGCGATGCATCGACGATTTCCTGCCTGAAAGTGAATGTGGTGGATAATCCGATCCCCTCAATACTTTCTACCTTGATATCTCCCTGCATCATGGCAAGCAGTTCCTTACAGATGGTAAACTTGAGTCCGACTCCTTTCAGATTGCTGGACTGCCTGGAGTCATAAGTTTCATACATGCCGAAAAGCGACTGTATGTCTATCTGCGACAATCCCTTTCCGGTATCCGCGACCATACAATAGAAAGTCGCGATTCCCGACTCTGTATCCTTCTCGCAGCTAACCTCCAGAACAATTCTTCCACTCGCCGTAAAATCAATGGAGATAAAGAGAAGATACAGAAATATCTGACGGATCGTGACACTGTCGCCCAAAAGCTCCTTCGGAATATTTCCGTCTATCTTCATATCCAGATTTAATTTCTTCTTCTGTAATTCCTCCGAGATCGTCCGTATAATTCCCTTGATCAGTTTCTCAAAACTGTAAGAACTCTTAATCAGGTGCATATCCCCCGCATCGATTCTGGCATATGTAAGTACATCGTCAATGATGGCCAACAAGTCATATGCCGCACTTCTGATCGTATTGATACTACTCCTCGTCTCATCATCCTGCTCTCCTTTTAGCATGATCTCGGACAGATTGATAATCGAATTCATGGGTGTTCTTATCTCGTAGGACATGTTCTTCAGAAATTGCCTTTTGGCGGCGCCTGCGCGCTCTATCTTACGGCTGCTGCGCTTGATCTTCCACTGCTGATGCAGATAAAATTTCTCCTGAATATAGATCAACATAATAATGAAAAACGCAGTCCCGACAAAGCTGATTGCCAAATCTGAAAAGTGGAAGTTCTCACCAATATGATATACATCATTTCCTTTAGAAAAAAAAACGTCACTGTACAGATAACAATACTCAAATATAAACAGCGCAAGAACCGGCAGAAACATAAAACTTTCAAAAACAGAATAGATGATAATCATGCTAGCTACAAACCACATAATTGCTATGCAATATGCACCGCTGCTGATCCTCAGAATCATCGGAATCGCAATACCATCCAGTATAACCAACGTAAGTATCGCTGTCAGATTATGTTTTCTGTATCGTAAATTCCATATCAAAAGAAGACCACAGCCCAAGATGATCAAAAGTATGGGTGCCGCCATTCTGTCCAGATTACTGAACAATAATACAATCGGCAGTATGATGATACTTTCCATAACAACCATAGCAAGAAACAAGTTTAAATTAAACTCCACCAGTCCCATGCCGGATATTTTTTCACCGATAATCCGGTTTAATTTACAATTCATATTTCTTCCCGTCCCGAACTTCTGTCCTACTGTGTTTTTTCCGCTTTATCATGTGTATAAATAATCTTCTCCTCCGGCAGATACGACCGCAGGATCTTCTCAAATTTATCCCGCTCAATCGGCTTAGAGATATACTCATCAAATCCGGCTTCCAAAAACATCTCTCTGGCCCCGCTGACTGCATTGGCCGTGAGCGCAACAATGGGCACATGATCCAGGCGTAGCTCCTTCAATGCCCTGATATTTTTCAATGTATCAATACCATCCATCTCCGGCATCATATAATCTAAGAAGATGAAGTCCACCGGTTCCTGCTGTAACATCTTCAGACACTCCCTTCCGCTTACCGCTACCGACACCTGTGCCTGATAACGGTTTAAAAGGCTTGTGGCCACTTCCAGATTGACAATGTTGTCATCCACTACCATAACACGCGCGTCCGGGCAGATAAACCCTCCCCTGTATCCGATATGGCGTATTGTACTGTTCTGTCTGCCGGTAAGAAGTGCATCCAGATTCAGACAAGTTACCGGCCTGTCAAATGTTATCCTGATCAGGGTATCTTCATAAGCCAACACGTTAGAACCGATCAGAATAAGCGACTGTGGGTCAAGTAACCTTGCAAGTCTTCCCTTGATACCTCCATATCTTTCCACGGCGATCATGATATGTGTGTAATTCTGTTCCACACACTCTCTGAAGAAGCTCTCATCATCAGATGCCCGATAAAAATCAACATCTATGGCACGCAGTGCCCCGGCAAGCATATTCCCCTGCTGTGCCGTATTCTCATAGAACAAAACACATGGCTTCCCCGCCAGGGGTCTCTCCACCAGAGGCGTCTTCATCCGGTATTCCTGCCGGATATCAAAAGAATATGTTCTCCTTGTCGGTTCTTCCTCCATGTGCAGTTCGCCGCCCATGAGCTCTATGAGACGATTCGGAAGCGGCATAATCTCCTCATCACAGTCCGGATCCTGCGTCTGTTCACGGTAGAGCCATTCTCTGTAAGAATATTGAAATGATCCTTCCACACATACTTCAACTTGCAGACGTATCCCCTGCTCTGTCGCCTCTTCTTTTCGGATATTCAAATACACATCTCCGCTGTCTATCGACTTCATGATGCCGAGCACGATACTTAACAGTACCTGTCGAACGATCGTTACATCTCCACACAGCTGCGCCGGAATGTCCGGATCAATATTCACATAGAACTCTATCTTACGATCCGCAAACCGCACGGAAATCACATTGATTAATTCGTCACAAATATCCCCTATATAATAAGGTCTGTCCGCAACGGACAGATCACTGTCATCCAGCTTGGAGAAGTCCATCAGTTCATTGGTAATTGACAAAAGAGCTTTGCTCGAGTTGGCCATATGAAAAGCATTCGCTTTCACACCGTCCTCCACATCCAGATCAAGCAAAAGCTCCGTGATTCCTAATATGGCATTGAGGGGTGTTCTGATCTCATGGGATACATTGACTAAGAACATGTTTTTCGCATAACTCAACTGTTCCGCCTGCTGTTCCATCTCGGTGCTTCTGCCAACCTCTCTGCGCAGCAATCTGTTACGGTAAGCAATCAGCACGCCGCACACCGTGCCTGTCAGAAACAGCGCCGCAATGATCCTGATCAGCAGAACCATTCTGTACGGTGCATGCTCGCTCCATATTATTTCAGATTCTGATACCGTCCGAATCATTTGATTGATACACCCAAGATCGATGACCGTATCGATTACAATAAAGACCGCCGCACATTTTTTTTTCAAAAGAATCGCCGTGAAAGTAATTCCGGTAAGAAAATAAACCGGAAAATCATAGGCTGCGTACGGCACATATAACGATGCCATAGGCACAATGATAAAGTGCATCGCACAAAGATATACCATGGAGATCTGCCTGATCCGACCTATCCTGCTCTCCATATAAATTGCTGCAACAGTAATGGCAATGCCTAACGTCATCAGAAGCGGTACGCGGATATCCAGACGAAGGAGCAATGTAAAAAACACCATAGCCGAACACTCTAACAGGCTCAACAACATGGCCACATGAAATAGCAGCTCCTCCGCCGGCAATTCTATATCAATATATTTCTCCAACCGTTGCTTTGCTGTCATACCGAACCCCTTTTGTTCAGTTTATCCTGCTACACTTTTAATCTCACTCTCCACGGAGAGAAAGAGGTCCACAAGTGCAGGATCCAAACACGTAAATTTCATGAACTTAATCTTCATAATCGCCTCCTGATGGCTGAGCGCTTTGCCCCCGAGCGCGATATTGCGTAGGTTATCGTATGTATTCACGATTGCAAGTGCCCTCGCTTCAATCGGAATATTCTCTCCATCCAGCCTGTCCGGATAGCCTTTGCCATCCCATCTTTCATGGTGGCTGCGACACATATTAAATGCATAATTCATGAAATTATTCTCACCTGCACTAAGTTGTGTAACCTTAGAGAGCATATCCGCTCCCAACGTCGTATGCGTCTTAACTGCCTCTCGCTCAAACTCACTCTCGTTGCCGATTCTTGTGTTATTCAAATACTGATCGGCGATACACAGTTTACCGATATCATGAATCTGTGCAGCCACACATATGGTGGTGCCGTCGTCCGCAGTCAATCCATATTTACCGCTGCGCACCATGGCACTGACCAGTATATCCATATATCTCTCCACCCGTCTCGCATGGTCACCGCCAAAACCGTCTCTCTTTGTCAACAGATCTACGAACATTGCGACAATGGAATACTGCAGCTCCAGATTTTTTTTATTCTTTTCCTGTACAAGGTTATTCAGAGATTTATTCATCTCCGCCAGCTTCCGCCGCTGTGTAAGAAGCTGAATCTGGATATCCACACGCTTCTTTAAAAGATTCGCCGTATAAGGCTTCCTGATATAATCCATGGCTCCCAGATTATAGCTTTCCAGCTCGGTGGTATCATCGTCCTGCGCCGTCAGAAAGATAATCGGAATATTCATCAGTTTCGGAACGTTCTTCATCTCCGAAATAACCTGAAAGCCGTTTACATTAGGCATGTCAACGTCCAAAAGCACAAGATCCGGAAGTTCCGGCATATCGTTAAGACACTCCAGCGCGGAGATTCCCGAAGACACTGGAATCACCTCATATTCCTCCTCCAAAGTTTTCCTTGCCATAATCAGATTGGCCATATTATCGTCTACAATCATTACCCGATACATCTCTTCACCTCTTATTCATTATATTTTGACAGCCCGTATCAGCGGTTTGTCATAAGTTTAACCATCGCCTGATTCAATCCGTCCACCGTCAGCTTATACATCGGAAACAGTCCCTTAATCGCCGTCTCCGCTTCACGCCACGGCGCATGTCCCGGCGCCATTTTCGGATTGAGCCATACTATTTTCTTGTAATGCCTTTTCATCAGCATCAGCCACTCCATGCCGGACAAACCGCCGTTAGGTCCCCGGTAATTACCCGTCGTAGAATACAACTCCTCCGGTGCCATCGCCGCATCCCCCACGATAATGACTTTGTAATCACTGTCCAGATTACGAAACATCCACTCTGTCTCAATCCAATCTCCGTTCTCACACTCCGGCGTATTGTACAGATTGGAGTAAATGCAGTTATGGAAAAAATAAGTCTTGACATCCTTATAGTGGTTCGATTTATACACGGAATGAAACAGCTCATTCAAGAGTGTCGTATATGGAATCATGGTGCCGCCGGAATCCATAAGAAGCAGCAGTTTCACTGCATTCTTGCGCGGCTTCTCCATCACGATCTGCAGACAGCCGCCATTATTGCAGGTGGCATCCACCGTGCCGTTTATATCAAGCTCTGTCCTCGGAATATCCAGTTTTGCAGAGAACTGCCGCAGTTTTCTTAGCGCCATCTGAAACTGTCTGTTATCCAGGACCTTGTCATTGCGGAAATCTCTATATTTCCTTGCGCCGACCACCTGAAATGCGGATTGATACCCCGTCGTACCTCCTACTCTGATACCTCCCATGTTTCCGCCCATATTTCCGAAGGCCGTCTTACCCATAGTACCGATCCAGTAACTGCCTCCATTATGCTCCTCGTTCTGATCCCGCAGCCTGTCCTTAAATTTATTCTCGATGTCTTCCTGATCCATCGTGACTACTTCCTGATTCATCTCATGGCGCATCTCCTCGAAGACTTCCTGCATCTCCGGTTTGTCCAGCCAGCGCATCATATTCTTGCTTATCTCATTTTCCGACTGGATTCCCTTAAACACCTCATCAAAAGCCATGTCAAACTTATCGTACTCCGTCTCTGACTTGACCAGTATCATCCGCGACACATAATAAAATTCCGTCAGGCTGCTGTTGCACAATCCCTGTTGAAGCGCATCCTGCAGGGTAAGCCACTCGCTTAAAGAAACCTCCAGCCCCTTATCTTTCAAAGTATAGAAAAACTTACTGAACATAGAACCCCCATAACCCATACAGCCCATAGTCGCCTACGGTCCACATGTACCGTTTCCGCCATATCAGAAATCCTTTTTATTCTTAACCGTCTCTAAATCTTCGTCTTTCTTGACCACTACGCCGATAAAAGGAAGCTCCTGTCGCAGTCTGTCCGTAGGAATCCCGCCGATCTGCAGTGCATTGATCCAGTCGATCAGTTCCGAAGTGCTGGGCTTCTTGCGAATGTCCTTCATGGAACGGATCCAGTAGAAAACCTCCATCGCATCGTGCAACAGCTTATCCTCCACATCGGGATAATGTGTCCTGACGATCTCTTCCATCAACGTCTGATCCGGGAAATCAATATAGTGGAAAATACATCTTCTAAGGAAAGCATCCGGCAGTTCTTTCTCCGCATTTGACGTAATGATGACGATCGGTCTGTGCTTTGCCTTAACTGTCCGCTTCGTCTCATGAATATAGAATTCCATCTGATCCAACTCCCACAACAGATCATTTGGAAATTCCAGATCCGCCTTATCGATCTCGTCAATCAGAAGAATCACCTGCTCGTCCGAATCAAAGGTCTCCCCAAGTTTACCCAGTTTGATATAGTGGGCGATATCATCAACACCCTCTTCCCCGAACTGTCCGTCGTACAACCGTTGAATCGTATCATACATATATAAGCCGTCCTGTGCCTTAGTGGTGGACTTGATATTCCATATAATCAGCTTCTTCCCGAGAGAATCCGCCACCGCCTGCGCCAGCATAGTCTTGCCCGTCCCGGGCTCTCCCTTTACCAGCAGCGGTTTCTGAAGCGCAATCGCCACATTGACACTTGCCAGTAATTGCTGCGATGCCACATAATCCGTAGTACTGTTAAAATTATTCTGCACACTCATATTTCTGGTCCTTTCCGCCGGATGATTTGTATTTTATCCGTTAACATTTCTTGCTTATCATATAAATTTATGTTACGATATTTCAAGTGTAAAAGCAAGAATTTATTAGGTATCCGAAAGAAAGGAATATACATATGACACAGAATAATTCTACTCTTAAGAAATCGCAGCTGTCTTTCGAAATATTTCCCCCGAAGAAAGACGAAGAATTCGAGAACGTATATCAGATTCTGAGAGATCTTGGTAAGCTGAACCCGGATTTCATAAGCTGTACCTACGGAGCCGGCGGTTCCAGAGCCGGTAAGACAATAGAGATCACCTCTTTTATCCAAAAAGAGCTTCATATAGACGCTATCGCACACATTACCTGTGTAGGATTTACCAAAGAGGATCTGGAACAAAACTGTGCTGCTCTTAAAGCGGCGGGTGTCAGCCATGTGCTGGCTCTTCGCGGGGACAGACCGCAGACCATGACCGACGAACAGTTTAATAGCCGGGAATTTTATTATGCCGTCGATCTCATACGTTATCTGAAAGAGCATACCACTCTGGACATATTGGGAGCATGCTATCCGGAAAAGCATTTCGAGGCCCCCAGCTTTGAGGAAGATTTACGACATTTGAAGGAAAAGGTTGAGGCTGGGGTCAGTTCCTTGATCTCTCAAATGTTTTTTGATAATCAGTACTTCTATCGTTTCCTGGATAAAGCCCGTGCGCTTAACATTAACGTACCGATTCATGCGGGTATTATGCCGATCACTACAGCAAAACAGATCGGCACCACCGTATCCCTATCCGGCTCGTCGGTTCCAAAGGAATTGGCAGATATCATTGCCACATACGGTGACGACAAGGAAGACATGCGCAAGGCCGGCATCGACTATGCAGTGCGCCAGATCCGTGATCTGCAGGAACACGGGGTAGACGGAATTCATATTTATTCCATGAACAAAGTAAAAACCACTACGGAAATCTGTAGTATGATCGGGTAAAAAATTGAGCTTTGCGGGGTTGCGAGATATTGCTTATGAGATGCTACGCATCTCCGCAAACTCGTGCATAAACGTAGAATTTTCCTTAAAAAACAGAAGATACGGTTCTTTGCCTTCTTCTGTTTTTTATTTATTATTCAACTGATTCTTCGTCCCACGGAATAATCGGATTCTCTATCTTCTTATCACGTAACATCAGATTTTTAACCGCCTCATCCGCAAGCTGGCCGTCAAAAAGCACTGAGTTTACCTGTTCGATAATGGGAAGCTGTACCCCGTATTTCTTCGCAAGACCCATTGCCGCCTTAGCGGAATAGACTCCCTCCACTACCATCTTAACCTCATCCATCGCCTGTCTGGCCGTGTAGCCCTGGCCGATTAGCATGCCGGCCCGTCTGTTACGGGAGTGCACGGAAGCACAGGTGACGATCAGATCTCCGATACCGGTCAGTCCGCAGAAAGTTTCGAACCTGCCGCCCATGGCTACACCCAGTCTGGCAATCTCCGTAATACCTCTGGTAATCAACGCAGCCTTGGTGTTGTCACCATATCCTAAGCCGTCAGCGATACCTGCCGCCAGCGCCACCACATTCTTGAGCGCTGCCCCAAGCTCTATTCCTAACACATCGGGACTGATATAGACACGAAACACCTCGCTCATGAATATGTTCTGTAAATACTCAGCCGTTGCCTTCTTCTTAGCACCAACCACAATGGTTGTCGGTATACCGCGCCCTACTTCTTCCGCATGGGACGGTCCCGACAAAACAGCCACTTCCGCCTGCGGAATCTCCTCTTCGATAATCTGTGATAAAGTAAGCAGCGTATTCTCTTCAATGCCCTTCGCCACATTCACGATAAGCTGCCCTTCCTTCACATAAGGCTGCATATTGTGCGACGTACTTCTCGTATAGGGAGACGGAACCGCCAGCACCAATACATCCCTGCCCGTTACAGCCGCCTCAAGATCGGTAGTAAACTCCATATCTTCAGGCAGTTTGACCCCAGGCAGCTTATCTCTGTGCTCATGTTCGGTCTGAAGCATCTTGATCTCTGCTTCCACAATCGACCATACCGTCACACGATGTCCATTCTTATGTAGAAGAAGCGCCAATGCAGTTCCCCAGCTTCCGGCGCCGATGATGCTGATATCAGCCATTTGTTTTTCCTCCCGATTTTCTTTGCATGTCAGCAATTTCTATGATTTATGTTCAGGTTGATCCGCTTTCCCGGCTTCATTCTGTGTGCCCTGCCCATCTTTATTCTTATGTGTCAGATAAGTCTTGCGCTCCGTTCCGCTAAGCAGTCTCTTGATATTGTCTTTATGCTTATAATATGCCATGATTGTGAGCAAACCCGCTATGATGTACATCTCGACCAGCAGATTCTGCGGCATTCCGAAGATATCCATCTGCCCCAGCACGATCAGTTCAATAAAGAATCCCGCATACACTAACAGTGATCCCAACGATACATAGTGCGTCGTGAAAAATGCTCCGAAGAACAGTATCACGCCCATCGGAATCAGGTACGGATGAAATGAGAGAATCATACCCGCCGTGGCCGCAATTCCCTTACCGCCTTTGAAGTGCAGATAAAAAGGGAAGTTATGTCCTAAAATCGCGCCCGTAGCCGCATAGATTTTGAGCAGATAGAGCATATCCGGATGCGACTCTCCAAAAATGAGGTCTGTCACTACCACCGCAAGAATACACTTCACAATGTCACAGAGAAGTACCAGTAATCCAGCCTTCGTCCCCAGCACCCGCATGGTGTTGGTCGTACCCGCATTGCCGCTTCCGTAGTCTCTGATATCAATTCCGTGCAGTTTTCCGTAGATATATGCCGTCTGAAACAGTCCGAACATGTATCCGATCGCCAAACAAATTATCCGTTCCACTTTTACTTGTTTTCCTTTCTCTCTCTTATAATAAACTTAAACGGCGTTCCTCTGAATCCAAAAGTTTCTCTGATCTGATTCTCCAAATATCGCGTATAAGAGAAGTGCATAAGTTCCTTATCATTGACAAAAATCACGAATGTGGGCGGTTTCACCGCTGCCTGTGTAATATAGTACAGACGCAGGCGCTTGCCCTTATCGGAAGGCGGCTGCTGCAACGCTACCGCTTCCGCCATGATCTCATTGAGCACTCCCGTTGCTACACGCATGGAATGATTTTCGTTTACCACGTCGATCATATCATACAGTTTCGGCAACCGCTGTCCCGTCACCGCTGATATAAACAAGATCTCCGCATAAGGCATGAAAGAAAGTACTTGTCTTACTTTCTGCGTAAACTCATTTACAGTCTTATTGTCCTTTTCGATGGCATCCCACTTATTTACCGCAATGATCGTCGCCTTGCCACGATCATGCGCTATTCCGGCAATCTTGGCATCCTGCTCTGTCACACCCTCAGTGGCATCGATCACAAGTACAACAATATCGGCTCGTTCCACCGCCGCAACAGTGCGGATGATCATATACCGCTCCAGCTCTTCCTTGATCTTATTCTTCCTGCGCAATCCTGCTGTATCGATAAAGACATACTCCCTGCCGTTATGGGTGATCTCTGTGTCTATGGCATCCCGCGTGGTACCCGCAATATCGGATACGATCACGCGATTTTCACCGATCAGCCGGTTGATAATCGAAGATTTCCCAACATTCGGTTTCCCTACGATGGCAATCTTGACACGTTCGTCCTCTTCCTCCGCTGCAGCTTCCCGATCGAAATAAGAAGCTACCTCATCCAGCAGCTCGCCGAACCCCAGTTTGTTGACGGAAGAGATCGGATATGGCTCTCCGATTCCCAGATTATAAAACTCATATACATCTGCCATATATTTGTTGAAATCATCTACTTTATTAACTGCCAGAATAACCGGTTTCTGCGACCGCCTAAGCATATCCGCCACTTTGGAGTCCGCATCCACAAGCCCCTGCTTCACATCCACCATAAAAATGATCACATCCGCCGTATCAATGGCGATCTGCGCCTGTTCCCTCATCTGTGAGAGAATGATATCCTTACTGTCCGGCTCGATACCGCCCGTATCGATCAATGTAAAATTCATATCAAGCCATGAGACATCCGCATAAATGCGGTCCCTTGTAATACCCGGTGTATCTTTAACGATTGATATATTCTCGCCGGCCAATGCATTGAACAGTGTGGATTTTCCCACATTCGGTCTGCCCACCACCGCCACGATCGGCTTTCTCTTCTTACTCATATGTCTGCTCCGTTTCACGCCATTGCCATAACCAACATCCTAATACATAGTGTATCTTCATACACTTATTACGCTTTATTATTTGCCAAGCACGGTATGTACAAACTCATACCCGCTTGATTTTACAATATCTACCTGTACTTGTAAAGCCTTTTCCATGTCTTGCACCGTAACATCATCCAAAAAATAATCCTCTCCGCTGCGCAGCACATTCTGCGGAAGCAGAACCCTGTCGCCCAGCTTCTTTCCCCGAAGCTGCCTGATCATATCCTGTCCCGTCAGAAGCCCGGACACGGTAATTTGCTCTCCGAAGAAATCGTTTGTTATCGCATAGACATGGATATGATACTGCGGAAAGCATCCCATCATCCGCTCCGCCATAAAAAGAATAAAAGGATACGCCAGCTTACCCGTCACTAACGACAGTTCCCCGCCACCTCCGGCATATTTCGACTTCTCGCCTGCAACCTGCGCCATCGTCTCCTCAAACTCATCCAAGAGCAGCCGGAGCATACCTACGCCATTTTCAAGCTGCGGATAGCCGTCGTAATTCTCCGCCGCGGGCAGCTCTTCTTCCGCCAGAACATACCACTCATCGGATGCATGTATAAAATGTGTACCATATTCCTGATATAATCTCTGCTGCCATCCGTGTATCAAGCTTATAACCTGCTTGGCATCCTCTTTGTCAAAAGGCTTTAACGGATACAGCCCGTCCCGATATTTAGAGAGCCCTACCGGCACCACCGACACACTTTCCAGATGCGGCAGGTATGCAGTCAGATCCGATATGCTTCGTTCCAGCTCCGCCCCGTCATTGATATCCTTACACAATACAATCTGTCCGTTCATGGTAATGCCCGCGTCGTACAGCTTCCGAACTTTCTCAAGTGCCTGTCCGGCAAATCGGTTATTTAACATCATACATCGAAGCTGTGGATTCGTGGTCTGAAAAGAAATATTGATAGGAGAAAGACGGTACCTGATCACCCGCTCGATATCCTCATCCGACATATTGGTCAATGTCACGTAATTGCCCTGCAGAAAGGAAAGTCTGGAATCATCATCTTTGAAATAGAGTGTCTCTCTCATCCCCTTCGGCATCTGATCTATGAAACAGAAAATACATTTATTATGACAGGATCGATACTCGTCCATCAATCCGTTTTCAAAAATAATACCCGGATCCTCATCATAATCTTTATCAATCTCGAGAAGCCATTCTTCCCCGTTCTTCTTACGGATCAGCATCTCTATATATTCATCCTGCGTCAGATACTGATAGTCAAAAATATCTTCGATCGCACTTCCATTGATGGCGAGCAGAACATCCCCCGACTCAATGCCCAGTTCCTCCGCGATGGAACCATTCTCTATACTCCGGATGACATGCTGTATTTCTTTCACTGCGCTTCTCCTTCAACTAGTCAAATTCACACGGAGAAATGCCCGCATTTTGGGCATTTCTCCAGTATGAAGCTATAGATTTTCTTAGGCAGCGTTCTGCAGATGCCTTAGAAAATCTCTTCATACTATTTTACTAGAATTTCCTTGACGTGTCACTAGCATAATGTTATAAAATAAATGTCAGTATATGACCAATCAGTGCAGCGTACAGGAGGGTATCATGCCTAATACAGAAGAACTCAAAAACGCCATGCCGGTGGCTCCGGTCAAACTGCTTACAACCAAAGCCGCCCTTCCTTTGGCAGCTAAAGTCAACAGTCATCTGGTGGATTTCCGCAAGAGTCTGGATAACAGTTTCAAGAAAGACCCCGCTTTTCACGGATATATGGAAGACGATTATCTTATGGAGGCGGAATGTCCCCGATTCGGAAGCGGAGAGTCCAAAGGCGTGCTTACATCCTCTATCAGGGGCAAAGACATCTTCATCCTGACGGATGTCTGCAACCACAGTATAACATATAAAATGAATGGCTATGTAAATCATATGTCTCCTGACGATCATTATCAGGATCTCAAGAGAATCATCGCTGCAATCAACGGCAAAGCACACAGAATCAGTGTAATCATGCCCTTTCTCTATGAGGGAAGACAGCATAAAAGAAACGGCCGGGAATCCTTGGACTGCGCCTATGCAATCAAAGAACTGATGGATATGGGAGTGTCCAATTTCATCACATTCGACGCACACGATCCCAGAGTTCAGAATTCCGTTCCGAACAAGGGCTTTGATAACTTTACCCCGCCCTATCAGTTCATACGTTCTCTGCTCCGCACGGAGAAAGATCTAATTATCGACAAAGAACATACTATCGTGATCAGCCCGGACGAAGGTGCTCTTGACCGCGCCGTATATTTTGCAAACGTACTCGGCGTAGACACGGGCATGTTCTATAAGCGTCGGGATTACTCCACCATCATTGACGGCAGGAACCCGATCGTAGCACATGAATTCTTAGGCGACAACATAGACGGCAAGGATGCTATCATCATCGACGACATGATCTCCTCCGGCGGCAGCATGATTGATACCGCAAAACAATTAAAGAAAATGAATGCTAAGCGCGTCTTCATCTGTTGCACCTTCGGACTTTTTACAAACGGTCTGGATACCTTTGACGAAGCATATGAAAAGTGCTATTTTGACAGGATCGTCACCACGAATCTCTGCTATCAGCCGCCCATGTTAAAGGACAAGACATACTATGTGGAAGCAGACATGAGCAAATTCATTGCTTCCATCATAGATTTCATGAATCATGATGCATCGATGGGCAACATCTATACACCTACCGATAAGATTCACCAGATTCTCGCCAAGTATAATAACCGCGAGATGAGCAGTCTGGATCTCTAGAAATTTACGAAAAATGATGGATATCACTTGCGGATATCCATCATTTTTTACAAAGTCTTAAGTATATTTCGAGTTTGCGAAGCAGATCTCTCAATCGAGTTCAGTTCATATGTTATAATTCGAAGTTTACGTCTCCGCTAACGGGAATGTCAGAATTACCTTAAAAAGATCCCCGTCCAGCTGTATTTCAAAGGTGCCTCTCTGCGCCTCCGTCAGATTCTTCGCGATCGACAATCCCAAACCGCTTCCCTCTGTCGTTCTCGATTCATCTCCTCTGATAAACCGCTCCGTTAATTCCTCCGGATTACAGTTGAGCGGCGTGGCCGAGATGTTCTTGATCGATACTTCTATATGCTCCTTATCAAGCGGTATACCGGATATCGTCAGATAAACTCTGGTTCCCTCCATCGCATACTTGAAGATATTGTTAAACAGATTCTCGATCACCCTCCATATTCTGCGGCTGTCTGCCTCAATCACGGCATTTGATACATTAACGTTCATGATTGTGGTTAAGTTTTTCTCCTCAAACTTCTCGGAAAACTCCCCTATCGTCTGATTCATCAGTTCCGTTAAATTAATCTTCTCAAAATGCAGGCTTATGTTGCCCGATGTGATCTTGCTCGCCTCTACCAGATCATCCGTCAATTGCTTCAGGCGCTGAGACTTTTCATCAAGTACTCTGATGTAATTCTGAACCTTCTCATTATCCACCTGCTCCCGTTTAATAAGATCCACGTAATTGATTATAGAGGTAAGCGGCGTCTTAATATCATGTGAGACGTTGGTAATCAGATCCGCTTTCATACGCTCATCTTTCATACTGATCTCCACAGCTTCCTTGATCCCGTTGCCGATACTGTTCACGGAATGTGCCAATGTCAGATTATCCCCGTGCAGATTATCCGTCTTCACCTGATATTCCAGTTGCCCGCCCGCAATGGTCTCTATGCCTTTGACTATATCCTGCTGTTCCTTAGCATTGCAATACAGCAGATTTCCAACAAGCATATCCGCTATCACCGCGATAAGAAGCGCGATACCCCTGCTAAATCCCCTGCCGGAAAACGCCAATAGCAGCATTAGGAAATTGAATATAAGGAATATGCCGTAGGGAACCCATGTCCTGACCATGATATGCCCATTGTCATACATTGCCCATACAAACTGCTTTGTCTTATGCATGAGCCTGCGTAGGTAACTGTTCTTCCACAATGTTCTCGCCTTGATTCTTCTGACCAGACTGTAGAAGAAAAACATCGCCGCAGCATCTACCGCAAACACCCCCGCAACTATAATCCCCATGAGCCATTGCTCCTCATATAGTCTGTCGGCCATCTCCATAATGTCTGCAGGGTCTATGTCTGTTAATTCCGCCGCAACAATCAGAACCCAGACCGCCAGAACGGCGACACCTCCGGCAATCAACAGCGCCGCTTCCGTAGGTACTCTGTCAAAGGATTGCAGACGAATATACGATTTTCCCTCTTCATTTACATCCTGCCCCGTCACGGTTGTCAGGTAAAACAATAGGATCAGATACAATACACATGCCACAATAGCTGCCACAATCCATTGCTCGAAATAGGGCAGATAATTATAAACCCCTGTCGCGACTTGTTTAAATGCGTCACTAACCGGATAAGCCGTGTCTACACTCATCCAAATCTTAACCGTCTCAGGATAAGCATAATCGTAATCCTGCAGTATCTTACGAATCGTCTCTTCCTCGATCGTAGTGTTGGTCTGATAGATCATATCTGCCGGACTATAGTAAACATATTTGCCCACATTACGTAAAAACTCACCATCCACATTGCCGGCCATACTCATATACTCTATAATATTCTCCGTCTCCTGACCATCATCCAGATTGCTGTATATCTGCGTTTTGTCTCCTACAGTCTTCATGATCAGATAACGTACATTGGAGTTATTACGTCCATAATACTCTTTGTAATCCAAATATTCTCTGTAGTTATAAGACAAACTTTTGGCGGCATTCTGTACATTATGGCAAAGATCATAGTAGATATCCCAGTCTGAAACATACTCCTCCAGATTCTTCCCTTCTACCGTCTTATAACGATTGACCATAATACTGTAGCTTCCCGTTGCACTCTCTTCATCCGGCACTTCATACTTGCTTTCCGAATCAGATACTATAATATCCGTCGTGTTTACCGCGCCGTTTTGTGATTGATACTCATCTACAAAGCCGTCATATTCATCCGTTTCCACCCACAATCGATTTGCGGATACGTCATTCACATAAGTATAACTGTCTATATCTGATTTCAGATAACTGGCATCCGAGGTATTATAATATTTGCTTTTGGAATCCATAAGCGTCAAACGTGTCTTGTCAGCCAGAAAATTCTTCGCCTGCTCTCTTGTCATCTCCGAAGATGACCATTCAAACCCGTAGTTCGCCCACTTCAACAGATCTTCCAGTCTGTAATCCGCCGTCACATACTGTTCCGGCAGCCCGATATCACGATAATTATATGCTGTGACATCTATCACTCTGCCGCCGTCAAACTCACCATCAGTCTCAAGTTGACTGCTGACGACTCCGCAACGGATAATATCCGCCGCCGCATATCCGAAAATGCTGTTAAAGATATCTGATTCCTCATATGCACGGTTCTTGTCCTGCGCATATATACTGAACCTATAATTTCCCTTAAATCCCTGTACTCTGATTGTGGAACTGCACACCACCACGATCATGGAAAGAACCATGATCCCCAAACACAGATGCTGTACGATGCGCAGTATTGTTCTAAGTGCGAAGTTCGCTCTTTGAGGTGCCTTTTTCTTTTTTTCTTTTTTCTCTTTTCCCATCTTTACTCCATTTCACTAACCATATCTCATGCCGTCACACAGAATCCCAATTCATAAGCCATTACTCTATTGCTTCTCAATCTTATAGCCGACTCCCCACACTACCTTAAGGTATCTCGGTTCCTTCGGATTGATTTCAATCTTCTCACGAATGTGTCTGATATGTACCGCCACCGTGTTATCTGCTCCGATCGCTTCCTCGTTCCATATACTTTCATAGATCTGGTCGATCGAGAATACCCTGCCGCAGTTCTTCACCAGCAGCAGAAGGATATTGTACTCAATCGGGGTCAGCTTAACATTCTCTCCATCCACCATCACTTCCTTGGTATCATCGTTGATACACAAACCGCCTACTTGGAAAAGAGCATTGTTATCCGTATTGAGATTACCAAGTGTCGTATATCTTCTTAAATTAGACTTCACTCTCGCTACCAGTTCCAACGGATTAAAAGGTTTCGTCACATAGTCATCTGCTCCGATATTGAGACCGAGTATCTTATCATTATCTTCCGACTTCGCCGACAGGATAATGATCGGGATACTGGAATACTCCCTGATCTTCAATGTGGCATGGATACCGTCTAACTTCGGCATCATGATATCGATCAATAACAAATGAATCTGCTGCTCCTTAAGGAGCTTAATCGCCTGCTCTCCGTCATAAGCCTTAAAGATCGTATATCCTTCCTGAAGCAGATAGATTTCTATCGCATCCACGATTTCCTTGTCATCATCGCACACCAAAATATTCGCCATATTGTCACCTCCGCCCTCGTTTGTGCGTCTTATGCATCCCTAGTATAACTTCATGTCTTTGTTTTATTACACCATGAAAACCTAAAGAAAAAGATGGGAAATCCTTTAAAGTTTTCTTAAGATGTCTGCACTGTCATATCTTCCGTATTTCACCCTATATTTATCACCATTGTATTCACGGGAGAAGACCAAGAAACGCACCCAGATTACCTCTCATACCATGACTTGCCCTGTGGGAAAATAAATATTCACTGTTGTGACAGGTACATAGATCCGTCACCTGAATCCGATCTGCCTTAATACCCGCTTCCTGCAGAATGATCTCATTGGCACGCCACAAATCAAGCTGATACTTGCCACCGCCCTTATGATACAATATCTCATCCGCCTGACCTGCGCCGCGAAATTCCTTTATAAAAGCCTCCGCCACATCCTCGCTGACTTCATAACACGCCTGACAGATGGACGGTCCAATGGCGGCAACAAGATCGGCCGGATCAGTCCCGTACAGCTCTCTCATTTTCTCCGTCACACATCTGCCCATCCGTGCCACCGTGCCTCGCCAGCCGGAATGCGCCAGTGCAATCGCCCGCTTTCTTGTATCCACAAAATATAAGGGTACGCAGTCCGCATAAAAAGTCGCCAGCACAACACCCGGTTTATCTGTTAATAGTCCGTCTATATCCGTATAATCCCGCGGTTTCAGAATCCCCTTGCCGCCATCGGCTCCCGATACCGCCATAAGATTCACGGTATGCGTCTGATCCGAGCAGACAATATCGCTCACCTCACACGAAAGCACCTGCGCAATCCGCCTGAAATTCTCATCCACCGCCTCTTTCTCATCTCCTCTTGTATAGCTGAGATTCATGGTACTGTATATTCCCTTGCTGACTCCTCCCACTCTTGTGGAAAAGAGGTGCCTGACCATACCGGTCTGCTCCAAAAGCGGAAATGTAAGATACTCCACCCCGTCTTTCCGATTCTGTTTCATTTGCATCCTGCTGTCATGTCTGTATAATTCCATATTCCTCACTCCTGCTGCTGACATATCATCTTGTCACATAATAGAAAGCGTTCTTGATCCATGAGAGTCTGTCTCCGTCAATGGCTACCACATCGAACCGAATCGGTGTGTTTGCTCCGCAGTGATGCACGACGCGGTAATAATCCGCCACCCTGCATATCCTTCGCTGCTTGGCAGGACCAACTGCCTCGGCCGCACTGCCCTTCCCTCTACTGCTTCTGTATTTTACCTCGAAAAAAACCAGATACTCTCCGTCATACCCGATGATGTCAATTTCCCCCTGTCTGCACCGAAAATTCCGCTCTGTGATCCTGACACCTTCGGACATTAAATAGGCACAGACCTGTTCTTCCTTCTGTGCCCCTTTTGCTCTATTGTTCATCTGTCTTGCCGGTTCTAAATTGCTCATCTATACACCCTCATAAATTCTACGCTTACAATCACTTCGCCAGCTTCGCCTTTATCTTATCCATGGAATCTACAAAGATAAGTATCTCCGCCACAACCTCATACAGCTCCGGCGGAATCATATCGCCGATCTCCAGACGTGACAGTGTATCCGCCAGCTTGTCATCGCGGTGTACCGGTACATCGGCTTCTTTCGCTTTCTCTATGATACGCTCCGCCAACGCCCCTCTTCCGGAAGCTATGACACGCGGTGCCTCATCAGAAGGATCATATTCCAAAGCAATCGCCTGTTTCGGTTTCTTATTCTCTTCCTTCGCCACTGCTGTTCACCTCTATCTAAGCTCTCATATCAAAGGACGTCCTGCTGAGCACTGAAATATTTTTACTTTGATTCAGGATCGTCTGCATAATTCCGCCATCCTGTTCTTCGTCCTCTTCTTTCATCTGAAACTGTGCCTTCAGGTCGTATCCTCTTCCGGCAAGCCTTTCATCCAACAGGGAGATATGCTGCTCAATAAGATCCAGCGCGTTCTCATCCTGTAACGTAAAATTCGTACTCACACGATTCTGCTGCATGGCAACATAAACATCCACTGCACCAAGATGCTGCATATCCAGATGTAAAAGTGCGCTGACATTGCCGTCCTTCGCTGCAAGATTCTTCTTATTTGTGTAGACATAGAGATCCCCATGTGCCTGACCTCCCGCCATCTTGAGCGGCAGTTGAATATAAGTAAACATATGATTGAGTTGATTCATAAAATCTACGTTGCTCTGCAGATTCTGGACACTCTTATCCACCGGCATATCCGCCTTATCCGCCGCCTGTAGCGCCTCATGCAGCCGCGTACTCTGCTCCCTGATTCTCTCATAAAGCTGCTCCATCTTATGCGGATCGGCTACATTTTCCGGCTTGATCGTCCACTGACTCTCCACCTGTGCCTTCAACAGACTTTCGAACTCTCTGCCTCCTAACAGTCTCTCCATCATGCGGTCATGCAGTTCGCCCGCACCGCCTTTTGGTATCAATTCCCGGATCAGAGACAGTACCTCCTTAGGCGACAGTTCCCCGTTTTTGATTTGCTCTACCGTA
This sequence comes from Lachnospiraceae bacterium, assembly GCA_014804355.1. GTDB lineage: Bacteria > Bacillota > Clostridia > Lachnospirales > Lachnospiraceae > UBA3282. The sequence continues at coordinate 25,309 of JAAUZY010000030.1, read as the reverse complement.
TGTTCCGGCACATCCAGTTCCTTAAGCAGATTCCCGATCGTATTCCACTGTCTCGGCGTAAGCACGGCAGTTCTGCCCTGCTCCGTATCGGCACCCGCTGCTTCCGCTTCGTTCTCCGCCATATTGATGACAGTCTCACTCATGCTTCCGCTGACACTGTCTTTCACCTGCGCCGCCTCGTTTCCCTGCTCACCTTCGACGTTCTGAGGACCGTTCGCCGGATCCTCCTGTCCTTCACCCTTCTGAACAACAACACCTTCCGTCTCTTCGCCTGTGAAGATATCCAGCACATTCTCATAGAATGCATATGCCTGCTGTGTCCTGCCCTCACTCATTAATTCCTGAAATACATTGGGCAGTTCACTTATGATCGCTTCACCACTGCCAAGCAGTTGGTGATTGACACTCCGATACAACTCGAACTGCTCGATATTTGCCTCCGTAATCGGCACTCCGAGTCTGGTCATCTGTATGAGCGTCTCCGGATCCTGTCTCGGAAATTCCATGAGGAGTCTGCTGATATTCGCTAAGGACTCCCGATCAATCGGCATGCCCTCCTTCATCATGATGGCCACCATCTCCACATTATTGGCGGTATCCGGAAATCCTGCGGCATTCAAAGCCCGCAGAACAGTTGCCTCATTTGCCATATTGGCATACAACGGTGTAAGTGACAGGATCGACCCGTTATTTGCCTTCACCTCGAAGCTCAGGCTCTGTCCCAATGCAAGACTGATACTTTGATCGATTCGTGCATTGATCAGCAGATCCTGTCTGAGAGCAATTTGTACCGCCGTCCCGTCCCGGCTCACCACCGAACCCTGTATTGTCTGACCAGGCGTCAGATTTCTGATCTCGCTCTGTACCCGGTAAGCTCTCTCGCCCTTGGACATAGGTTCCGTCACTTTCACCGTATCGTTTGCCTTAATATTCTGATTGTCCCGTTTAAAAATATTTCCCAGATTCAATTTAATCCCTCTTTTTCACAAAAATGAGTGATGAACGATCTTCTGTGGATCGGACAGGGTCCGTATTTCTTAAGTGCCTCAATATGCGTCTGCGCACCGTAACCCTTGTTGGATGCGAAACCGTATTCCGGGTATACCTCGTCATACTGTACCATGAGGCGGTCTCTCGTAACCTTCGCCATAATACTTGCCGCACCGATAGAGATACTCTTGGCATCGCCCTTGATGATCGGCACCTGCCTGATATCTACCTGCGGAATTGTGACGGCATCATTTAACAGAAGATCCGGTGCAACTTGTAAATTGGCAATCGCCTGACGCATTGCCTCATAAGTTGCCTGCAGAATATTGATCTCATCAATCCGTTCCGGTGTGCTGTATCCGAGTCCCACCGCCACCGCCCGTTCCATGATCACATCATAAAGTTCCTCTCTCTTTTTTTCGGACAGTTTCTTGGAATCATTGATATATAAAATATTACAATCTTTCGGAAAAATCACCGCGCCTGCGACCACCGGTCCCGCCAAAGGCCCGCGTCCGACCTCATCAATCCCGCATATATGCGCATAGGACGCATACTCTCTCTCATATTGCCAGAGCTTCTCACACCGTGCTATTTCTGCTTCATAGGCACTGAACTTTTTCCTGCCCTTCTCCAGAACGGCGCGCACACCTGCTCTTTCATCCTGTTCATACTGTAGAAACAAAGCAGGCAGCTCTTCAATTGCCGCTGCCTGAAATTTCTCCCTGATCGTTCCGATTGACTCTGCCATGGTACGTCTCCTTTAAAATGTTTCTCTGTACCGCACATACAAAAAAAGGCGCTACCTGTGTTTGATCAAACCAAATTTACTAAAAGGCCAGATGCGCAGCCACGCTCTTCCCACGATCTCATCCCGCGTGATATTGCTTACCGAAGGATCTCTGCTGTCTGTACTGTTATTCCGATTATCTCCCATAACGAAGTATTCGTCATCGCCGAGTGTTATTTCTTCATAGGCTCTTCCCGGATTCTGTATGACTTCCTTTCCATATCCCTCATTCAGCACTTCACCGTCAATCAGAATATTCCCCTCCTCATCGATCTGCACTGTCTCCCCCGGCAGTCCGATGATCCTCTTGATATAGAAAACATTCTCCTCATAACGGAAAGGAAATACGATAATATCAAAACGTTCCGGCTCATGGAACCGATAGCTGATCTTATCAACGATCAGATTATCTTCGCTGCTTAACTTCGGCTCCATAGAGCTCCCAAGTACCTGCGTCCTCTGTCCCACAAAATGAATCACCAGATAGACAGCGCACAGAACAAATAATATGTATAAACTGGTGCTCAAGATTTCTTTTAATACCTTCTTCATTCCATCTATTCCTCAATTCCATCTACATTCTGTCTTCTTCGAACCATACCGCCGCAGCTTAGCTCATATCTTCCGCCGGCAGCTCCAATGTGATCCTGCCGATCCTGCCGCTTCTGAAATCATCCATCACAATGGCGGAAGCCTTCTCATAATCCGCCTCCTGCCCTTTTTTATAACATTTGCGCATCTCGCAGACATGTGTCAGCACCATGAGCGGCGTAGTCATGTCATCCATATCTTCCATGCTGTATCTCTCCGCCAGCTCCGTTCTGTAATATTTTAACAGATAAGCGATCAGATCTGCGGCCAGCTCCGTCATCTGCAGAATCTCATCATTCATAGATCCGATCAACGCAAGATTTCTGCCGACCTCCTCGCTCTCAAATTTCGGCCAGAGGATACCGGGCGTATCCAGAAGTTCCAGTTCCCTGTTCATACGGATCCACTGCTTACCCTTCGTGACACCGGGTTTATTGCCTGTCTTAGTGCATGCCTTGCCGGCAAAAGAATTAATGAATGTAGACTTACCGACATTCGGAATCCCCACAACGATGGCTCTGATGGGTCTATTCTTGATCCCGCGCTTTCTGTCCCGCTCAATCTTCTCCCTGCAGGCTTCCCGAACGACCCCCTGGATCGATTTCATCCCCTGCCCGCTTCTGGCATTGATCTCCAGCACATGAAAACCTTTCTTTTTAAAATATTCCATCCACAGCCGGTTTGCTCCCGCATCGGCCAGATCGGACTTATTGAGCAGAATCAATCGGTATTTATTCTTCCCCAACTCATCTATGTCCGGATTACGGCTGCTGAGCGGAATCCTCGCATCGACTAACTCTATCACCAGATCAATCAATCCGATGTTTTCCTGCATCATTCGCTTTGCCTTGGTCATATGACCCGGATACCACTGATAATTCATCTGTCACCCAAACCTTCCGCAGGCTATTTAATCAGCCCCATACTCTCCTGTTCCGACGCCATATGAAACCACGCCTTCCCGATGATCGTGTCCTTCTTAACCGCACCGATATTGCCAGAACGACTGTCCTCACTGCTGTTGCGGTTATCTCCCAGCACAAAGAACTCGTCCGTGGCAAGCTCCAGTTCATTCCGCGCAATCCCCGCATCGATCATCTTGCTGAACTCTTCGTCTTCTTCCAGCAGGACACCGTTAATATACACATTTCCTTCCTGTATCTGAATCGTCTCTCCCGGCAGTCCTACCACCCTCTTGACATAATAATGAGAGTTCTGGTTCCCGTTCGGTAAAAATACGACTACATCTCCGCGCTTAGGTGATGAAAGTCTGTATATCACTCTGTTCATCAAGATCTCCTGCCCGTTAGACAGAACCGGTTCCATGGAATCACCTATTACACTTGTTCGCATGCCGACTGAAAACACGATCACAAATGCAAGAAAGACGGCAATCATTCCGCCCACGATCACCTCAAAAATATCTTTGATCACTGTCGGATTTAATTTCTTTTTTTTCTGATAAAAGGTCAGTCCTTTTTTTCTCGCCACCGATCGTTCCTCTTTTTGTTTTGTATCTGCCACTTTCGTATTATACCAATATCGAAACCTAAAAGCAATCTTCCATCAAAAAACAGATACCTCAAATTCCTTCAAGGTATCTGTTCATGATTTCTCAGATTATCTGACTAACTCTTTTACCTTCGCTCTCTTGCCGACACGGTCTCTCAAGTAGTTCAGTTTCGCACGTCTTACTTTACCTCTTCTTACTACTTCCACTTTCTCCACGTTGGGGGAGTGCATCGGCCATGTCTTCTCAACACCGACACCGTTAGATACTTTTCTTACGGTGAAAGTCGCTCTGTTGCTTCCGCCCTGTATCTTAAGCACCGTTCCCTCGAAAACCTGTATTCTCTCACGGTTTCCTTCCTTGATCTTACCGTATACTTTAACAGTATCACCTACGTTAAAATCATCGACTGTTTCCTTCAACTGTTCTGCTTCAATTTCTCTGATAATCTCGTTCATAATCTGCCTCCTAAAATATATGGATGTTCTTAATACATTCTGTAACAGAGGACCATCTTTCTTCGCAACATTAATAACTTAGCATAAAACACGATGAATTGCAAGCGGTTTTTGCATTTGGTGCATATTTCTGCATATTTACAACACAATTTCACTACAAAATTTTCTCGTTCTTCCCATATTTCTTTTGATATGTTTCATACAGATCCGGCCTGCGCTGTTTCGTCCGCATGATCGACTGTTCCAGCCGCCATGCTTCCACCTTGGCATGATCACCGCTTAACAATACCTGCGGCACTCTCTTATCATGCCATATCTCCGGTCTGGAGTATTGGGGATATTCAAGCAGACCGTCGTGGAAGGACTCCGTCACCGAAGAATCGGCATTATGAAGCACGCCAGGCACCAGTCTTGCGATGGCATCCACCATCACCATGGCAGGCAGTTCCCCGCCGGTAAGCACATAATCGCCAACAGATATTTCATCAGTCACGATCTCTTCCAACACGCGCTCATCGACGCCCTCATAATGCCCGCACAGAAAGATCAGATCTTCCTCCCGTGATAACTCCTGCGCTAACTTCTGGTGAAATGTCCTTCCCTGCGGAGATACATATATGACTCGTGTTCTCTTTTGTTCTTCTATACCGCTGCCTGTCACCTGTTCATGCGGCATTTTATCATCACAGACCATTTCCCCGACACGGCTTTTTCTTTCTGCAATCTTATCCAGAACCGCTGTATATGCGTCATATACCGGCTGTGCCTGCATGAGCATACCCGCACCGCCGCCATAGGTATAATCATCCACTTTACCATGCTTGTCCAGTGTATAATCACGGATATTGACCGCCTCTATGGAAATATATCCTTTTTCCGCTGCTCTTCCGATAATACTGGTGTGCAGTCCCTGCAGCACCATCTCCGGAAATAGCGTCAAAATATGAAAATTCATCATAATTCCTGATTCCTTTATATCGTCAGCAAATGTACCTATGAAATCATCAGGGTACTGCTATATCAGCCCAGCCATGATATGCACTGTGATCTGCCCCTGTTCCATATCAACAGCTTTCACGCACTCCCTGATCGCCGGTAGCAAAACTTCTGTTCCATCCTCCCGTTCCACCACGTAAACGTCATTGGCTCCGGTTGCCAACACATCTTTCATCTTACCAAACGGCTCTCCCTCGTCCGTCACTACATTCAGACCGACCAGATCTGCGATAAAATATTCGTCCTTTTGCAGCTTCACCGCATGATCTCTCGTGACATAGAGCTTAGCACGCTTGTATTTCTCAATATCATTGATGGAATCATATCCCTTAAATTTCACGATAGCATACTGCTTGAAAAACTTCACACCCTCAATCTCCATGGTAATCCGCTCCCTGCCGGTGTCCATGATCACCTCTTTCAGTTTCTTGAATCTGGAGGCATCGTCTGTCGTGGGAAAAACCTTTACCTCGCCTTTAATACCATGTGTCTGCGTGATAACGCCAACCTGCAATTCCGATATCATATTTATATCCACGCCTTTCTCTTTCACCGGCAGACATTATCACTAATCTGTCATACTCTCGTAACCTGCCGGAAAATCTCTTATGACTGTCATCTGACATTTTATCCTGCCATATCAGATACAGATATATCAACAGCCTCACAGATTGCTCCATGAGGCTGTCTCATCAGATAATTTCTACATCTACTCTCTTATTGTCTTTAGATGATGCCGCTTTCACAACAGAACGGATCGCCTTAGCGATGCGCCCCTGTTTGCCGATCACCTTGCCCATATCGGACGCTGCAACATGAAGCTCTACGGTAATGTTCCTGCCTTCTTCTTTCTCCGTTACAACAACCTCGTCCGGGTTTTCCACAAGAGCTTTTGCGATTACTTCAACCAATTCCTTCATAGTCCACCTCCAAAAGCCGACTGCTCGAACACTTTCCTGTAAAAGTAAAACTTATTTTGTAATGCCTACGCTCTTGAAAATTCTGTTGACAATTTCAGTGGGCTGTGCGCCGTTAGCCAACCACTTCTTAGCCGCTTCCTCATCAACCTTGTAGGTACTGGGGTCTGTGTTGGGATCATAAGTTCCGATCTCGTCAATACATCTTCCGTCTCTCGGGGATCTGGAATCCGCAACTACGATTCTGTAATAAGGATGTTTCTTCTGTCCCATTCTTCTTAATCTGATTTTAACTGCCATTTTCTTTGCCTCCATGTAAAAAATTATTATTTATTTTGAAACCCTAAAATGGGAATTTCATACCGCCCATACCGCCGAACATGCCCCGTCCCTTCTTGCCGCCCATCATACCTGGAAGCTGCTTCATCATTTTCTGGGACTGTTCAAACTGCTTAATAAACTTGTTAACCACTGCAATATCCACGCCTGCACCTTTCGCAATCCTGTGCTTCCTGCTCGGATTCAAAAGCTTGGGATTCTGACGCTCCGCAATCGTCATACTGAGCACAATCGCCTCCATGCGCGCAAGCTGCTTCTCATCCACCATGGACTCTATATCGCCCATCTTAGCGCCCATGCCGGGCATCATACTTAAGATTCCTGACAGCCCGCCCATATTGCGCATCTGCTTCATGCTCTCCAGATAATCTTCGAAGTCAAACTTGCCCTTCTTCATGCGGGCAGCCATTTGCTTCTCTTTCTCTTCATCAATGTCTATATTCTGCTGTGCCTTCTCGATCAGAGTCAGCACATCACCCATACCTAAGATCCGGCTTGCCATGCGATCCGGATAGAACTGCTCTAAGTCTGAGAGTTTCTCTCCCATACCGATATACAAAATCGGTTTACCTGTCACAGCCTTGATGGAAAGAGCTGCACCACCTCTGGAATCGCCATCCATCTTAGAGAGGATAACACCGTCGATTCCGACCTTATCATCAAAGTCCTTCGCCACATTGACTGCATCCTGACCAGTCATGGCATCTACCACCAGAAGCGTTTGATGCACTGCCACATTGCCCTTAATCTCCTGCAGCTCCGCCATCATTTCTTCATCTATGTGGAGCCGGCCTGCCGTATCCAGAATGACTATATTATGTCCGTTCTTCTCTGCATGTTCAATTGCCGCCTTGGCAATGTTGACAGGCTTGTGATTCTCTCCCATGGAGAACACATCCACCTGCTGCTTCTCACCGTTGATCTGTAACTGCTTGATTGCCGCCGGTCTGTAGATATCGCATGCCACTAACAGAGGCTTCTTACCTTTTAATTTCATCTTGCCGGCAATCTTCGCCGTAGTAGTCGTCTTACCTGCACCCTGCAGACCGCACATCATGATGACTGTGATCGATTTGCCCGGCTGTAACGTGATCTCGGTGGTCTCAGATCCCATCAGGGAAACCATTTCCTCATTAACGATCTTAATGACCATCTGCCCCGGATTCAGTCCGTTTAAAACATCTGCGCCGATGGCGCGTTCCTCCACCGACTTGACAAACTGCTTCACTACTTTGAAGTTGACATCCGCCTCTAAGAGTGCCATCTTCACTTCCTTCAAAGCGACCTTGACATCTTCCTCCGTAAGGCGTCCCTTGCCCCTCAGATTCTTAAATACATTCTGCAATTTATCTGTAAGACTTTCAAATGCCATATAAATGATTGCCTTTCTATAATTCCTGCAAAATTTCGGCCGACAATTTCTCAACCTGTAAACTGTAGGCAAGGCAGCGATCTCTGTCAATCGCTCTGCCGTCTTTAAACTGCTCTGACAAATGATTGATTTCGGACACTTTCGTTTTGATATTCTGAAATCTGGCTACAAGCCTCAGCTTTTCCTCATAACCCTGTAATGTCTTATCACACCGCTTTACGATATCGTGCACGGCCTGTCTGCTGATTCCTTCCTCCTGCGCGATCTCACCGAGAGAAAAATTGTCATACACAAAGCTTTCATAAATCTGACGCTGATGTTCCGTCAGCAGTTCTCCATAGAAATCATATAGCAGTCCCTGTTCTACGATCTTCTCCATATCGAAACCTTCCGTGGGAAACACCATTTCCACGCTCCTGCGCATATTTTCCGTTGCACTGCAAAATATTCCATGTTGTTCCCGACTTATGCATTCTACTATATTAAAAAACGGGTGTCAAGTATTTTTTCTTGACACCCGTGAAAATTGAGCCTCGTAAGGTTTTGAAATTCTTTTCTTACAAAATGTCCTGTTTAGTTTAACAGAAACGGTACTGTGTATATACCGATCAGTACTGCCGCTAACACAATCATTGCAATAAATGCACCGGTCTTACCCGGTATTGTAATCGGTTTGTCACATGCCTTTTCCTGTTCATCCGCAAGTATCTTTGCTTTGATTCCGGCAGTTGCCCGCCCATCCATTAAATCTGCCATATACTTACCTCCATTCTTACAACACAATCCCTGATTGCATCCTATTCCGTAATCACTTCCAAATACCCCACCATCTTCGCCATATCAAACTCCGGCAATATACCCTGATTCGGCTCATAATACTTGCCGTCATATCCTACCAGATAGTGGCTGTATCTGCCCATTTTCTCCATAATGATACAGCAGCGCGGCAGTTCCACATTTTTACCCAGCGTATATACGATCTTGTCCGCATGGCGGATACCAAGGTACTCCAGCGTAGCTATCATCTTACTCATATTCGCCTGCCATTCACGGCACTTCATGATATCACTCATCTCATCCAGTGTGGTGCCTGCAATCATTGCAAGACATGCCTGACCGCACAGACCGTCCCACGGCTGGGTCACCAGATCAATTCCGTCGATCTTACGGATCGGATTCTGTGTGCTGTACGGGCTGTTGCTGCTCATACTTACCACATTTCCCACGATCTCGATGGAAACCAGATACTTCTTGCCAAGTTCCACCTTAGATAGCGTGTCCTGATTCACGGGAATATCATAATATCCCTGCCCCTTCGGCACCAGATCGCAGATAAAGCACACATCGTCAAAGCACACCCTGACCGGCGCATCTCCTACTTTCTCACACACTTCCCACACGTTAAACGGCACTGCGATAGTATTCTCATTCTCCCGAAATTCTACCGTACCCTCAAATTCATATTTCATAGATAACCCGCCTTTCCTGTCATATAATAACCATATTGTAGCATATACAAGGATTCAAAAACAACCTGCGAACGCGCAAAAGATATCCTTTTCTTTGAGCGCACCTCCTAAAGCATACCCTTTGTCTCCTTTTCACTCCAGCTTCGACGGCGACACCCCCACAATCAGCTTAAACCGTCTCGCAAATGTCGAGTAATCCCGGAAACCGCATTCGTAACATGCTTTTGTTGCCGGCATGCCCGACAGGATCATCCGCCTTGCCGCCTGAATACGCTTCTCGTTGATATATCTGTGAATGCTGTATCCCGTCGCTTCCTTGAACTGCCTCATCAGATAATATTTGCTGACATAGCAGTGCCCGGCCAGTATATCTACATCGATCTCCTCCGTCAGATGTTCCTGAATGTATGTGATCACATCGATTACTTTCTCATGGTAGGCTGCTGTGGTAATAAACGCTTTCGGCTGACTGATTACATTCCGGTTAAAAAGCACCATAAACTCCAAAAAAGCGCTTTTTAAGAGCAGATCGTTCATATACATATCTCTGTGGCTGTCAATCTTCTCCATGCGCAGCAGGCAGCCGACGATCTCCTCGTAACTCTCTGGCGCAAAATGCACCACCCGGTTTTGAGACTGTGCCGCCTTATCAAAGCAATATTTCAGACTCTCACCATGTTCGTTATCCTGCGCCAGAAATTCCTCCGACAGATAGATAATGTACCGCTCATAGGAAACCGTCCCGTCAATTTCCGGCTTATGAATCACATTAGCGCCCACCAGCACAAAATCATAAGGTTTTAAATGATAGGTTTTACCCTCTACCTTATAGTCTACACGCCCATCCACAAAATAAATGATCTTATAGAAATCATGATAATGAAAATCAAACTGCTGTTCCTTACATTCTCTCAAATGGAATATTTTATAGGGTTCCGTCAGATATCCTGTTTTCTCATAACGATCGAAGTCTCCGCATTCAATCAAATTATCCTCTGCCACTAAATCCTCCATTGCCGATTATCTGTGAGCTGTCAAACATACACGTCTTCATCACTCATCCGCCAGATCTTCAAAACTGATATTCAGATCCACGTCCCCCTCTATTCCCGCTACACTTCCTTTATCCGTATACTGCCATACCTTGAAATCATAAGGATAATAAAGCTGCTCATCATAGAAGGCAAACCATTTGTCATAATCCTCCAATTGTTCCAAGTCAAGCATCAACATAAAAGTCTTCAGATTCCCGTAGATCATCGGCGTGTATCCGGCATTCTTAATCATCTCACAGAAAGCGATACAATACTGAGTCCGTTCCTCTTTTGTCAGTTCTTTGGTTCTGGCATTGGCATTGGTTACCGCTTCCACGTCGAGCACCACCGGGTAAGCGACATTGTAGCCCTCTATCGTATCCAGCACATACTGTGCTTCCTCCTCTGCCTCTTCAACGCTCGTCGCCTGCGTAAAGAAATATACGCCCACATCGATATCGTTTTTACGTGCACCTTTTATATTATTTTCAAAATTATCGTCCTTAGCGATCGCCCCCTCCGAATATCCTCTGATACCAAGCCGTATAAAGGCATACTCCACATCATCCTCCGCTACCTTTTCCCAATTGATCTTGCCCTGATACTTGGACACATCAATACCTTTGTGAGATATCTTCTCACCATTCTCATAATAGCTCATGATTTGATCTTCACCGATTGTAAAACCGTTCAGATCATATGTATGATGGGCAAGTTCTTCTAAGATCGGGAAGAAATAATACTCCCCTGCATCCGCTACAACAATTTCATCCGGATAGAAATACCTCAGCATTGCCGTGGTACCGTCTCCGGTGAGCATGAGCTCTTTTAATTTATCCAGAAATTCCGTTCTGACCTCTTCGCTCGTACTGTCGGCTGTATCCTCCACCGCCTTGGCGATCATTGCATCCACCTCGCCCTGCGTGTAAGTAACAGTCTCATCCATCCGAATCGCTTCCAACTCATTCATGACCGCCGTATTTTCCATCTGTACGGAACGACATTTAAACACCATCATTAGGCTGATTGTAATTGCCGACAATGTCACAAGACATAATATAATCGATCCGATCAGCAATCCGTTCTCACTTCTCCTGCGTTTCTTCTTATGTTTCTTACCATATAAATTATTTTCCCGCATATGATCTCCTTCTATCTATGTCTTGTCATTTATCTTCATAATGTATATTGCAGAGTATAACTATATCCGTTCGCTGAAGTAGCTCTTATAGCCTTCCCCGAAAATCTCCGAAGCGCTGGTAACGATCATAAAAGAATCCGGGTCTTCGTCCCTTACAATGCTCTCTACACGCGGAAATACAGTCTTCTTCATGGCGCACATAATAACCTGCTTCTCATTTCCGCTGTAAGCACCTCTTCCGCTGATATGCGTCATGCCGATATCCAGCTCCGCCAATATACGCTGTGTGATCTGATTTGGCTTATCGCTTATAATGTACAACAGTTTCGCCTCATCCCGTCCATAGAGCACCACGTCCATCGTAACCGAAGAACATCCCACCGCGATTGCCGCATACAGCGCAGCATCAATATCGCGGAAGACGATCCCTGAAAGCATCACCACCACGGCATCCGCGATAAAAAATATATTGCCCGTCTTTAAATGAGGCAGTTTCAGCCGAAGCGCTTTCACAATAATATCCATACCGCCCGTGGTCGCACCCACCTGAAAGATTACGCCGATAGCCACCGCGGACAGAATACCCCCTGCAATCGCTGCTAACAGTCTATCATAGGTCGCCGCCTGAAGCGGCGCTAAAATATTGGTAAATATGGAAATAAGCGCTGTGGCATAAATCGTCGGAACCGTCAGGCCCATTCCGAACTTCCATATGGCAAAAATAAAAATCGGAATATTCAGAACCAAGATCCATGTACCCGTTCCAAGCGGTATCAGTCTGCTTAAGATGATCGCGATACCGGTCAATCCTCCCGGTGCCATATTATTCGGATCAATAAACAGACTGATCCCCGCCGCATAGACAAACGCCGCCACTGTTATAATAATATATTTCTTTAGCCAATCTGTCTTGCTTTTTTTGAAAAAAATTTTATTTTTCTTCTTTTTTTCTGCTTTTTTTCTCTTCATACTAATACTCATGCCTTTCTCACAACCTGCAAATTTGTAGCCGCATATCTACTCCCAATAGCATAACCTTTTTTCTGTAAAATCATGACAGCAAGCCGCAGCAGCAATACGCTCCCATCGCATAATATCACAAAAGCCAGACTATTCAGTAGTCTGACTCTTGCAGCCGTACAAATCCATTATTTTTCACATGCTCTGACAAACCTCTTTGAAATGGGAATACGTACTAGATACCCACACGCACGACCTTCGGCTGATAGCCATTCTGATTCAGTGCCTCGATGATCTGGTTCTTATGCTCCGTGCCATACGCCTCCAACGTGATTCGAAGCTCTACTGCCGCATTGCGGTTGATGGACACGAACTGGTTGTGCTCCAACTTGATTACATTGCCGCTCTGCTTCGCAATAACATCAGAGACTCTGGACAATTCGCCCGGTTTATCCGGCAGAAGAACAGATACCGTAAAGATCCTGTCACGCAGCACCAAGCCCTGCTGTACTACCGAAGACATCGTAATCACATCCATGTTTCCGCCGCTCAAGATCGACACGATCTTCTTATTCTTCACATCCAGATGTTTCAGTGCCGCCACCGTAAGCAGTCCGGAATTCTCCACAATCATCTTATGGTTCTCCACCATATCAAGGAAAGCCACCACCAGTTCTTCATCCTCCACCGTGATAATGCCATCCAGATTCTTACTTACATACGGGAAAATATTGGTGCCGGGTGTCTTCACGGCCGTACCGTCCGCAATCGTGCTCACCCGGTCAAGTGTCTGCACCTTGCCCGCACGGATAGACTCCTGCATACAGTTGGCGCCCGCCGGCTCCACCCCGATCACTTTAATTTTAGGATTCAACAGCTTCGCCAATGCGGACACGCCGGTAGCAAGCCCGCCGCCGCCGATCGGTACCAGGATATAATCTACGAGAGGCTGTTCCTTGATAATCTCCATGGCAATGGTACCCTGCCCAGTCGCCACATCCAGATCGTCAAAAGGATGTACGAATGTATATCCCTTCTCTTCCGCCAGCTTATATGCATATGCACATGCCTCGTCATATACATCGCCCTGCAGGATTACTTCCGCACCATACCCTTTCGTGCGGTTCACCTTGATCAGCGGCGTGGTCGTCGGCATCACAATCACGGCTTTGACCCCATAGCACTTGGCGGCGTACGCAACGCCCTGTGCATGATTGCCGGCAGAAGCCGTAATCAATCCCTTCTTACGCTCTTCCTCTGATAACGTGCTGATCTTATAGTAAGCGCCACGCAGCTTATACGCACCTGTCAACTGCATGTTCTCCGGCTTCAAATAAACTTTATTAGTCGTCTGTGCGCTGAAATAATCGCTGTAGATCAGTTTCGTCTCCGAAGTGACCTCCTTGACAACTTCATATGCCTCCTCAAACTTATCTAAAGACAGTTCTTTCATAACCCTATCACCTGCTCCTTTCTCATATGACGCCTACACTGCCCACTTTACGAAACAGTACAGAATATCGTTTTCAGACATTTTCCGTGCCTTGTTCCTCCGGCACATCAAAAAGCGCGTCCACAAACTGATCCGCATCAAACTTCTGCAGATCGTCTATCGTCTCGCCTACACCGATATATTTTACCGGAATCTGCAGCTCCGACTGAATCGCAACCGCGATACCGCCCTTAGCCGTACCATCCATCTTGGTCAGGATGATGCCTGTCAGATCCGCCACCTCACAAAACTCTCTCGCCTGCTGCAGGGCGTTCTGTCCGGTAGTGCCGTCCAGTACTACCAGATTCTCCCTGTGAGCATTGGGAAATTCCCGGTCAATGATACGGTTGATCTTCTTTAACTCTTCCATGAGATTCTTCTTGTTATGAAGTCTCCCTGCCGTATCACATAGAAGTACATCCGCATTACGCGCTTTCGCGGCATTTACCGCNTCATAAATCACNCTGGCNGGATCGGAACCTTCATTNCCGCCGATCACATCCACTCCCGCACGGTTCGCCCACTCATTAAGCTGNTCTCCCGCNGCCGCGCGAAAAGTATCCGCCGCCGCCAGAAGCACTTTTCTTCCCTGCGNTTTGAGCTTGCCGGCCAATTTTCCTACGGTAGTGGTCTTNCCCACACCGTTGACACCGATCACTAACACTACCGACTGTTCTTTCTCAAAATCATACGCTGTCTCCCCGACCTGCATTTGTTCTTTGATATTTTGAATCANGAACTTTTTACAGTCCGCAGGTTCCTTAATATGATTCTCCCTGACCTGATCCCGCAGCTTGTCGAGAATCTCACCGGTTGCTTTCACACCGATATCGCCCATGATCAGGATTTCCTCCANCTCTTCATAGAAATCCTCGTCAATATTGGAAAATCCGCCGAANACCGAATCGATTCCGTGTACNATATTATTCCTTGTCTTNGTCAGACCTTCTTTTAATCTGCCGAAAAAACCTTTCTTCTCTTCACTCATCAGTCATCCAATTCCTTATCAATTAANTTAACNCTNACAAGCGTAGACACGCCTTTCTCCTGCATCGTGATACCNTAGAGGCGGTCNGCCTTCTCCATCGTGCCTCGTCTGTGGGTAATCACNATAAACTGCGTATTCTTAGTCAGTTTATGCAGATACTTGGCAAACCTTCCTACATTACTCTCATCCAGAGCCGCCTCGATCTCGTCNANCAGACAGAANGGNGACGGCTTCAGATTCTGGATCGCAAANAGCAGNCAGATTGCCGTCAGNGATTTCTCACCACCGGACATCTGCATCATATTAACCAGCTTCTTCCCCGGCGGCTGTGCGATAATACGAATGCCCGCTTCCAGNACATCCTCATCCTCTATCAGCTCCAGTGTGCCCTTACCGCCGCCNAACAATTCCTTGAATACCTTGTCNAATTCTCGNTTGATCTCGGCAAACTTCTCNTTAAACTGCTTCCGCATGGAAGTNTCCAATTCTTCTATGATACCGANCAGNGTCTTCTCTGCTTCNACCAGATCGTCNTGCTGCGTCTTTAAGAAAGTATAACGNTCCATCAGATTCTTATAATCTTCAATGGCGTTGACGTTGACATCNCCCAGTTTGCGGATCGCATCCTTTAANGTTGTGATCTCTTTTTTCATAGAAGGAAGATCATTCATTGTCTCATCCTTTAAGGATTCCGCATCNGAAAGGGTGATCTCGTACTCATCCCACATATANTTGATCTGGGATTCGATGGATTCCTCCATACGCTCTTTCTGACTGTTCAGACGATAGACTTCCTTNTCCAGCGCGGTCATACGCTCCGACAGNTCCTCTCTGGATGTAAAAAAGTTTTTCTGTTTTGCGGAAAGTTCTTCTTTTGCTGCAATATCTTCTTTTAATTTCTGCTCCGCATCCGTCTGGGCGGTATAGGAGGAAGCGATCGTCTTCTCAATCTCCAGAATACTCGCCTTCTTGCGTTCTACTTCCTCTTTACCCAGATGTAAACCTTCCTGTACTTCCTTAAGCTCCGCAGTATGTCTGGCAATCTCGCCCTCCACACGTTCCAGATTCTGTCGCTGGAACCCTTCGCTCTGGCGCATCTTTTCGACTTCTACATCCCACTCGGCCACTTTAGATGCCTGTTCGGATTCCTCCGTTCGTTTCTCCTCCAAATCTTTCTGGAACTCTGTGATCTGCACTTCCACATTCTTTTCCAGTGTCTCGGAATCTTCCAACTCTCTGGCAATCTCATCCTTACCGACCTGTATTTCCTTGATCTGTAGCTCTATATCCTGCTCTTCTGTCTTTAACTCGCCGAAACCTTCCTCCGTCTCGCTCTTCTTATCCCTTGCCTGCATCACATTCATTCTGGCGGTGTTCTGCTCAATGAATTTACGCTGCAGCTGCCCTTTGACATCTTCTAATTCCAGACGCAGCTTATTACGTCTCCTTTTCGTCTCCTCGATGTCGTTTAGAAGTTTATCGACATCGATCACATACTGTTTCACTTTCTTCTCAAGCTCTTCCATCTCGCGGCGTCTGCCCAGAAGATTGGAATTATTCTTATATGCTCCGCCGCTGATGGCTCCGCCGGGCACGAGAAGTTCTCCCTCCAGCGTGACCATACGGATGCCATAATCAAACTTTCTGGCAATCTTCACGGCATGATCTACATTGTCTATGACTACGATGCGCCCCAGCATTGCCTTGGCAACGTTCCGGTATTTCTTATCAATCTTCACCAGTTCGTCCGCCATGCCGATGACGCCTTCTTCCTTCAATGCCTCGGGATTCTTAAATTCCTGCGGATGTGTGATACTGGTGAGCGGCAGGAAAGTGGCACGTCCCGCCTTCGCCTTCTTCAGATAGCCGATCATGCGTTTCGCCGTGTCTTCATCCTCCGTGACAACATTCTGGATATTGCCGCCCAACGCTGTCTCGATCGCCGTTTCGTACTTGGCATCCACCTGAATGATATCCGCTACGACACCGATGATTCCCTTTTCCTGTCCCTTTTGTTCCATAACAGCCTTGACACTGCCGCCATAACCTTCATAACGCTCCGTTAAATTCGCCAGTGCTTCCAGTTTGGATTTTTCCTGATGATACAATACCTGTGTATCGCGCAGTTTTTGATCTCTGCCTGCCAGTTCTTCTCTGATCCCCGCAAGCTGCTCTTCCATGCTCTCCTGTCTGTCATTTAATTCACGGATCACCACGTTGACAGCTTCAAATTCCTCTTCCAGCTTCTTGATATTCTCAGTCTGTGCCGCCTCATCGGACTTAGCGCGCAGGAGCCTGGAATTCAATTCCGCTTTACGGATGTTGATCTGTTCCAGCATGGTATCATAACGTCCCAGCTTGGATTTGATTGTAGCACGATTGTTCAGCGCATCAATAATTGTATTCTTGCCGCTTTCGATATTGTTGTTGAGTTCCTCGATCCTTCCCTGGGTTGCTTCTAACAGTTGTCTTGCCTCTGCCCTTGCCGCCTCCAACTGTTCCAACTTTACGTCGATCTCCCTTTTATCTGTCAGGATTGTGTCCTTTTCCGCAATACGCTCGTTGATCTGCTCCTGAATACTGCTGATACGGCTCTGCAGATGTTCCTCATTTCCTTCCGCAGAATGTATCTGCTCCTTCAGGACATTGATCTCACCTTCCAGCTTAGAGCGCATAACCCCCGTATCCGTCAGGGTGGAACGTGCCGTCTCAATGGCCTGATCTAACGCCTCGATCTGTCCCTCTATCTGCTCATATTCCTCCTTGATATGTGCATATTTATCACTTGTTTCCTCCAAGTCACCGTTTGCGATCCGCAACTTACCATCCACCTCGGTAAGCTGCTGCCTGACGCGCACATTTTCTAAGAGGAAAACGTTTACATCCAATGTCTTTAGTTCTTCTTTTTTCTTTAAATATACTTTTGCCTTCTCGGACTGCCGCTCTAAAGGACCGATCTGATGCTCCAGCTCCGCAAGAATATCGTTGACACGGACAAGATTCTGTTTCTCGGCTTCCAATTTCTTCTGCGCCGCATATTTGCGCCGCTTAAACTTCACGATACCCGCCGCCTCATCAAAGAGTTCTCTGCGCTCCTCCGGCTTACCACTTAAGATCTTATCGATCTGTCCCTGACCGATAATGGAATATCCCTCTTTACCGATACCCGTATCGTAGAACAGTTCACTGACATCTTTCAGACGGCACACCGCACCGTTGATCATGTACTCACTCTCACCGGAACGGTACAGTCTTCTTGAGACAGTCACCTCGTCATAATCGATCGCAAGCTGATGATCCGAATTGTCCAGTGTAATCGCTACGTAAGCATATCCCAACGGTTTACGCAATTCCGTACCTGAAAAGATAACGTCCTGCATGCTTGCACCACGAAGCTGTTTGATCCGCTGCTCACCAAGCACCCACCTGACGGCATCTGCCACATTACTCTTACCGGAACCGTTAGGACCCACAATGCCGGTGATGCCGTTATGGAACTTGAAATTGATCTTATTGGCAAAGGACTTAAATCCGTGAACCTCTATACTCTTTAAATACATATACTACCCTCATCTATTCTGTACTCTGTCGATATCCGAAGCAAGCAGTGCCTCATAAGCCGCCTTCTGTTCCGCCGCTTTCTTGGAATGACCCGTTCCGGAACCGACTTTCACATCTCCCACCATCGCTTCCACCACAAAAGTCTTATCATGCTCCGGACCTTCCTCACGCACCAATTCATAGTGTAGTGTTCCTCTATTCTCCTTCTGCACTTCCTCCTGCAGAATCGTCTTAGCATCATAGAATAATTGTTTATGTTCCAGATCGGAGAGGATGAATCGATGAATATAAGCTTCCGCTTCCGCCATGCCGCTGTCTAAATAAACGGCTCCGATCACAGCCTCCATGACATCCGATATAATAGAATCTCTTCCCCTGCCGCCAGTCGCTTCCTCTCCCTTGCCGAGAAGAATATACTTTTCCAATCCGATCTGTTTGGCACAAAATGAAAGTGCCGGCTCACAGACAAGCGAAGCACGCCGCTTGGTCATCTGTCCTTCCGTCATATCGGGATTCTCATGATAGATATAATTGCTGCTGACCAGTTCAAGCACCGCATCCCCTAAGAATTCCAGCCGCTCATAGTTTCCGTATTTATTGATCTTCTGCTCATTGGAGTAAGAACTGTGCGTAACCGCCTGCTTTAACAACTGCTTATTGTGAAAACAATATTCTATCTTTTGTTCCAACTCTTTTAATCTGTCTTCTGACATAGGAACCCTCCGCTTTACCGTTTAGCCCAAACCGGCATTAATTGCCCAAATATGCACATAAACGAACTGCAGCCACTCTACTATATGGACATGGAAAAGCCCCTTCTTAACGGAAAGGGCTTCCTCGATTTCTTTATGACATAGAATTACGAATCAAATCAACCGCTTCTCCCACCGTTGCGATCTGCTCTGCCTTATCGGCGGGAATCTCTATCTCAAAGGCTTCCTCGATCCCCATAATGATCTGAAATACATCTAAAGAATCCGCCCCTAAATCCTCGGTAAAAGTAGTCTCTTCTGCAATTTCATTGGGATCTACATTTAACACATCCGCTATCACTTCTCTCAGCTTATCAAACTCCATATCGGCAGCCGCCTCCTCTTCTCTCTCGTCTACTTATCCTCTTCGGACACCGCTTCCTCCGTCAGAATCATCTCCCTGATCTTCTCGTTAATCTTCTGTTCCGTAAAGGTGATACACTGTAGAATCGAATTCTTAATCTCTATGGATTTGGAACTTCCGTGAGTCTTAACTACCAGCCCTTTGAGTCCTAACAACGGCGCTCCGCCGTACTGTTCCAAATCAAAGGCTTTCAATGTCTGCTTCAGCGCCGGTTTTACGAGAAGCGCGCCGATCTTGCTTCTTAAGCTGGTCATCATACCTGCTTTTACTTTCTCAATAAGTGTTGCACCGACACCCTCGTAAGTCTTGAGAATCACATTGCCTACAAAAGCCTCGCATACGACCACATCCGCAGCTCCGGCCGGAATATCCCTAGCCTCCACGCTGCCGATAAAATTAATGTCGGGACAATTCTTCAGAAGCGGAAATGTTTCCTTGACAAGAGCATTACCCTTCTCCTCCTCCGCACCGATATTGACAATACCGACCTTCGGATTCTTCACTCCCATAACATGCTCCATATATACGGACCCCATCTTGGCGAACTGCACCAGATGAGACGGTCTGGCATCCACATTGGCTCCGCAGTCAATCAACAAAGAACAGCCCGTCGCCGTAGGAATAAGCGGTGCAAGCGGCGGTCTTTCCACGCCCTTAATGCGACCCACGATAACCTGTCCGCCTACCAGCGTAGCGCCTGTACTTCCCGCAGATACGAAAGCATCACAGGTGCCGTCCTTCACCAGATTCAAGGCCTTGACAAGAGAGGAATCCTTCTTCTTACGAATCGCCATAACAGGCGGCTCCGCCGTCTCTATGATCTCCGTCGCCGGAACGATCTCTAACTGCTCCTTCTGATATGTATAGCCCGCCAGCTCTTTCTCCAGCACGTCCTTAGGACCTGTCAGATAAACTTTGACTTTATTGCTCTCATTAATGGCTTCCACTGCGCCCTTGACGATCTCCACCGGGGCATTGTCGCCGCCCATACCGTCCACCGCTACTTTTACTAATCCGCTCATATTAATAACTGTGCCTTTCTCTCTGCCTAAGAAATATATAGCACGCATATTATCTGCATGAATCGCATCATGCACCAACGTGCATAAAGACATCGCATACTAATATATTAATATACTAAATATGCCCATAAAAATCAAGTTTAAAAATACGTACGAAAGAACCAAAGGGAATCATGCCTATGCTTCAAAATAAAAAGATGGGGCCATTCAGACTCCCCATCTTCAGCATAGTTTTCTGCTTATAGCATCGTTATTATCCTTTTTCTTCTATTACAACTCTGGTTCTGTTCCTGTCTACAGAATACATATGCTCTTCAAAATCCACTATCTTTTTCATTCTAAAATTATATTCTAATCTTGAACTTGGTACATAGTAAAAGTGCTCCATAATAAAATTTACAAACTGAATCGGAGAAATTGGTTTATTTACCGGCACTCTGCAATTCTTATAATCACCTAATGTAATGTGTGCATACGGATGATGAATATCACCTTCTGCTTCTTCCCTGTTATAGTCTGCACGGATAATCACCGGCAATACGCTTTTGTTCAGAATATCACCATATATCTCGTCTTCATCATACAATTCCACACTGTTTTGGTATAATTCATACGATGCAGAAGGATAAAAAGCCAATCTGTGTGCCAGTAATATCCCACCCAAATCAAATCGATACATTAATTGAAATATTCCTCCATCGGGCATCTTAAAATTATAATTTTTATTTTTATTAATTTCATCATATATCTTATCATAACTTAGATTTTTCAAATAAACGGAAATATCACCATATTTCTCCCAGACAACTTCCTGCCGCTTTATAATGGGAAAATTATATTCTTCTGCCATACCACATCGAATCATCTCCGTTGTAATTGTTCGGATTTCTTTATATACATCCTGTATTCCTGCCACTAAAACAACACATCCTTTAATCTGTTCAAGGTATCCTTATCAATATCTTCCTTCCGGATATCGCCATTCTGTAGTTTATTTATTATCTCTTCCAATGTAAAATTACTTTTTTTAATTTCAGCGATCTGACTCTGGTTTTTATCTCTGTGGATAATTCTCATTGTTTTTCTTTGTACCTCAGTGGGATAGACAAAATTTAATTCAAATCTATTTTCCTTTACCTTCTCGTACTCAGCAATCAATTTATCCATTCTACTTCCAATTCCACATACCCTTACCCATGCCTTTGATCTTGTGATCGCAGTAAATAATATATTTCTCTTACTGGACAAATTGATTCCTTCCACACACAAATCTGCATTAATGACATACACAACAGCAGCTTCGTTTCCCTTAGCTCTATATATCTGTGTGATAGCAATGGAATCCTCCTGAAAAAAATCATCAGGACTGGTCTGTACACCAACAATATGTGAATTGATTCCTCTCTCCATTAACATTACCCTGATATCTGATACATATGACTTTGTATACATAGGATTAGGATGAATGATCATGATATCTTGATACTTTAATTCTTCATCTGTAAGATTTCTTACAATATCCTCTACTACCCAACAAGCTTCCTCTTTTGACGATTTAAAACTTTCAAATTTTATAAGATCAGATATCGGAGAATGCTCCTCCAGAAAAGACGGACTGGTATCATTATTTCTACTTAATGACACCTCCTTACCATCCTCAATTACGCCACCTTTGACACAATATCCAATATCTTCCCACAGTTTCTTATCCTCAAACAATTGTACAAGCTGGGTTTCCTCTTCATTTTCATGTTCCCTGTATATACCAAATCCTAAGCTGTGGGCTGTAATAAGCACCGGACGGGAATTTCGATAACATTTATATAATACGATATCCTCCTTTTTACCATCATCATTATTTAAAACAACATTTGGTTTGCCATCTGTATATCCAAAAATTTCTTCTGGAGACTCCACATTGTTATTGTCCAGACTCTGCAATTCATCATATGCATATACCAACATAGGATCATCTTTTGGCAGTGACATATAACACATTCTTAAAAAATATTTTGAAAAATCCTGTGCTTCATCCACTAATATAACATCAAAAAGTTTCTGTGTGGATGACACATTTTCTACTGCTTCTTTACAGATTTTTGAAAATACAGAAGAAGTTCTCCCATATTTTCTGCAGGCTTCCTGATAATCATAACATTCCACATTATTTGCTCTGCAAAAATCATAGTAAAGTCCTTCGGAATTCCGACTCCCCCAAGCATGTATGATCCGTATTCTATCCCAATCCGGTTCTTCATTCGTATTCTCAATGATGAAATTTGTTATCAACTGAACAAACTGACCTTTTAATGATCGACTGTTAAAGGTTACTGCAATGACCTTATCTTCATACATACTGTATAAATAGGCTACTTTCAACGCCAAAACGATCGTCTTCCCCGAACCTGCAAGACCACGGATCCTCTGCACTCCATTCACAGTTTCAATGACTGCCTTGCTTTGATGCTTATCCAAACATGATATCTCATCTTCTATTTTTTTCAGTTTAGCTCCTTTTGACTGCTCCTTCTGTACATAATCACGCTTACCTCTTTTCTTAATCTGCGAAATCATCTGTACCGATTCAAGTAGTTTCTCATAATAGCCATTTTCTTTCCATGTAATATCATGAAGAAGCTCCTGCACGCCTTTTTTTGAAACACATATTTCATCAGTTCCGTTTCTCCATCGGGGTGCATATGAAATCACACTGATCTGTACCTGCAGTTCTCTTCTGCGTGACAGATAACTATATCTTTTCAATCTTGATTCCATATTATTGTATAACTCATCCAATAAGATTTCCTTATTTTCCACGGACTCATCGCTGCTCATATCTAAATCAAAAATGACTAAACCTTGCTGTTTACTAATTAAGAGCGCATCGACCTTAATCTTACCATCCAATCCACCCAATACAGGATATCCAATATAAATATATCCATCCAATTCCATTTCTTCCAGAATTTCAATTAATTCATCTGCTAACACCTGCTTATTGGTCGCACCTTTAATTATGTTTAACATACTCTTCTCCTGCATACATTGTAAACATCCCACTTGCTGTTCCTATTAATGTTCACCTGTTTCCATCATTTCGGATAAGATGACAGACACGTCAGAATGTAAAGACTACACTTCATTACTGAATTGCTTGATTATAATATAAGAGTAGTCTAAATGAAACTTCCACTTTTTGTCAAGTGCGTTTTTTATGTTTTTTAGGTCCATGTTTTATATTTAAAGGGATAACTGAACTGTTACCTATATTCAAACCTTCCGTAAAATATCAAGTGTATGATTCGATGCCCCGATCAGATCCTGTCTCTCACAAACAGAAAGATGATATTGAAAATAAAGTTCAAACAGTTCATCACTCATAGCGTCTACCAGATTATCCATATACCTTGTTGCACCATCCGACGCGATCAGTCCGATCCGCTCAACCGGATATCCCTGTGTCAACGCCTTAATTTCATCAGACCGCATCAGCGCAAATGCATCATTCTCATTCGCCATCCAGTGAAAATCTTCGGAAAGCAGCCCTTTTCTCCTGTCTTCCCATATCGTTTCTTTTTGAAAACAGTATTGGATCAAAGTAGCTTCATTCATACAGTATGCAATAAAAATAATCCCGTTTTTCTTCGTAACACGTATTGCTTCCTCTAACGCTCTTCTTTTACTCTCTTCATCAAAAAGATGATACATTGGTCCCAAGGAAAGCGTTATATCAAACATTTCATCCTGATAGGCAGCCAAATCAACTGCATTTCCCTGTATTATCCGAACCTGGTTTTTGTCTTGCATTTTTGATCGAAAAATCTCAATATTATGTTCTACCAGCTCGACAGCATCCACCTCATAACCTTCCTTGGCAAGTGCAAGTGAATATCTCCCTGTTCCTGCTCCGATTTCAAGCACCCGCATACCAGGTTGCAGAAAATCATGAATATATTTCATCGTTGTCCTAAATTCAATTTGTCCATGCTTATCCCGTAAACGTTCCTCTTCATGGATTGTATTATAAAACTGTGTTACAACATCCTGTTCTTTCATCATGATAATCATTCCTCTCCTTCTGTAAGTTTACAATATTTGCCCGGCAAGGCAAGTGAAACTATCCCTCCGAACATTCCTTGCCATAAATTTTTCATATCTTGTGAAAACAAAAAAGTGCCCTAACATCATGCATCACTGCTAATGTTAAGAGCACTTTAGTACTGCAAGTACGATTATAAAATTTCATGTTTACAGATTAATCAACTGCAATAATCTCTTTCTTGTTGTATGTTCCGCATTTCTTACATACTCTGTGGGGTACCATCAAAGCACCGCATTTGCTACATTTTACCAATGTAGGAGCAGACATCTTCCAGTTTGCTCTTCTCTTATCTCTTCTACCTTTAGAAGATTTGTTCTTAGGACAAATAGACATCGTCACACCTCCTTATTCCCGTTAAAGATATCTTTTATTACCGCCATCCTTGGATCAGGAACAAAGGTATCACAGTCACATGTTCCCGTATTCAGGTCTTGACCGCACTGACGGCAGATTCCCTTGCA
>JAAUZY010000029.1 GCA_014804355.1 Lachnospiraceae bacterium | reverse complement strand
CAGTCCAAGCATTCTGTTAGAGTTCATTGCTGTAATGTTGTGTTTTACGATCATATCATATTCCTCCTTGAATTTATCGCGGCTTCCCTGCCGCTTTTTGTTGTTCGTAACAGTACCTCCGGTTCGTACGCAGCCTTCACACCGTTACGGTTAAGTAATTTGTTTTCTTACTTGCTATATATATCGGCGGTTTTCTGATTTACTTTAGAGTTCTTTTAAAATTTTTTGATATACAAATCAGAATAAGAAGACCACCCGAAAACGGGTGGTCTCCGATTGTTTCACGATATAATCTCTACAGCCGATTACCCCGCTATTAGCCAAGTAAGGACAGTGCCAGCTGGTTGGACTGGTTCGCCTGTGATAACATGGATGTTCCAGCCTGCTGTAAGATGTTGTTGTTTGCATACTGAACCATCTCTGTTGCGATGTCTGTATCACGGATCGCTGCTTCTGCGCTCTGGGTGTTCTCTACAACGTTATCCAGGTTGTTCACTGTGTGCTCAAGTCTGTTCTGTACTGCACCAAGTTCTGAACGCTGTCTGGATACTTCCTTGATCATACCCTTAACCAGCTTGTTCATGCTTGCAAAATCAGCCTCTTTCAACTCTGTAGCAAACGGGTCTGCCACATCAAATGTCTTGAAGTTGGTATCCGTACCGCCATATGCCTGACCCTGAGTAGAAGCTGCCAAACTAGTCCAGCTCATATTCTGGATAGTAATAGCGATATGCTGTCCTGCTTCTGCGCCTACCTGAAGAGCCTTGCCGGTGAAGGAGCCGTCTAACAGGCTCTGCTCATTGAATGTAGTCGTGCTCTGTACACGGTCGATCTCTGTCATCAGCTGCTTAACTTCCATTGCAATGTATGCACGGTCTGTACTGGTCTGTGTAGCGTTCTCGCCTTTAACTGACAGTTCGTTGATACGCTGTAACATATCATGAACTTCTGTCAAAGCGCCTTCTGCTGTCTGTACTGCACTGATACCGTCCTGAGCGTTAGCGGAAGCCTGTGTAAGGCCTCTTACCTGGCGTCTCATCTTCTCGGAAATCGCAAGCCCTGCTGCATCGTCTGCTGCACGGTTGATCTTGTATCCGGAAGATAACTTCTCTGTGGACTTAGCCTGTGAACTTGTTGTCAGTCCAAGCATTCTGTTAGAGTTCATTGCTGTAATGTTGTGTTTTACGATCATATCATATTCCTCCTTGAATTTATCGCGGCTTCCCTGCCGCTTTTTTTGTTATGTGTAACGATTCTACCGGCTCGTACGCAACCTTTGGTACCGTTACTGTTAAGTAATTTGTTTTGTTTTACTTGTTATATATATCGGCGGTTTTCTGATTTACTTTAGAGGCCTTTTTAACTTTTATCTCTATCGGGAATCAAGTAACCATCCCTATATATAACGAGTAAAGCCTCTCTTTACTTGTTATATATATCGGATAAGTCCCCGTAAACTTTACATCAAAAAAAATAAATGTTATAATTTCCGTACATTATTTAGGGAAGATTTCTTAGAGGTATACTATGGAACGGACGGGAAAACTGATCCTGTTTCACACTGAACTGGACACGCTCAATCTGTTCAGCAATCAGTTGAAACAAGGATTTAAAGACTTGGGATATGAGATTTTTGAATTTGATCTACAGCAGAGCACTTTAAGCCTTGGTCTGCTCTATGATTTTATAAAGAAGGGATCTGTTACTGCAATGATCGGCTTTAACTCGCCCTTTTTTGGTATGCAAATCCCCTCCGGCGAGAACATGTGGGAGGTACTTAACATTCCATGCATCAATATTCTGGTCGATCATCCCTATTGGTACCACAATATTTTAATGCGCACTCCACGTACAGGTATTGTGCTTAGCATAGACCGCAACCACAGTCAATATATAGAGCGGTTTTATCCCCACATTCCTTGCACCGGATTCTTGCCGCACGGGGGAACGCCCACGGATCATGAGTTCGTACCCATTGCCGCAAGGAAAATTGATGTTTTGTATGCAGGCAGCCTTTATGCTGATTACGCAGTATCCCAGAAACCGGATTTCACGCATTTTCATTTCCCGGCAGAGCAGGTCTGCAAGAGAAGTATCGACCACTTGCTTGCGCACCCGGATAGCACGATTGAATCGGTTGTTGAGGATCAGCTTCTGCAATCCGGCATTATCCTTCCGGATGAAGAGCTGCGACAATTTATCTCTTCCTGTGTCTATATAGAAAGAGTTGTCAGTTCTCATTACAGAGAAAAAATTGTCAGTTTGATTGCAAAGTCCGGCATTCCTCTAACCATATGTGGAGATGGCTGGTCCGGATGTGACTGGATCACTCTTCCCAATGTACATTATGGCGGTCGTATCTCACCGGAAGAGGTGCTTGAGAAAATGGAGGACAGCAAGATTGTTTTGAATACTATGCCATGGTTTAAAGACGGCAGCCATGAGCGCATTTTTAATGCGATGCTTCGCGGCGCTACCGTTGTTTCGGAGACTTCTTCTTATTTAGAAAAAACTCTGCCCGCCGACGTCTGGGTTTCTTTCAATCTTCTGCCGGATTGTCTGGAGACTTTGCCCCAGCGGATCGCCGGTCTGTTATCGGACAACCGTAAGTTACAATCTATCGCTTCCTCAGGGTATCGTCTGGCTGCTTCCGGACATACCTGGCAGGCAAGAGCGCGGGAATTGCACCGGGATCTATTATCCTTGCTGTGATCATTATCTCATCACAATCAACATACCCGCGTTCGCAATAGACTATTTCTTAAAAATAAGCTTCTATAATAAACAGGAGGAATCTATTATGTTACATATAGCAGTTTTCGGCAATTCTAAATGGAGTCTTCTGATGAAAGACATTCTGGAAAAGGAATATTCCGACCTTTTTGTGCAGGACGGGGGAGAAAGGATCAGCGTTGACGCTTTGGTTGTTCTGGGCAGCCCGCAGAATGAAGGAGAGATCTCCATACAGGAATTCGGGCAGCGATATATCTCGGGAGAACTGGTTTCCATCGTTATTCCCAAAGAATATTATATCCGCCACAATAATGTAGTGCTGGCGCTGCTGCGGAGCGGCATCGATATAAACGATATCTATGAGGGAATCCGCCTAAGCGATCAGGTCAGAACAACTCCTGAACTGGTAGCTTCCCTCATTACGCCCACGCTCTCTGACCCATATCTGTCTTATTTGGAATTTCATGTAGCTGATCACTGCAACCTGAACTGTAAATATTGTACACACTACTCTCCGCTCGTAACAGAACCCGTTTTTACGGATTATGAGCGCTTCTGTGCCGATCTGCGGCAGCTTAAAAAATATATTCCGGATATCGGTATTATACGCATTCTGGGTGGTGAGCCATTGTTGAATCCTGACCTTGGCAAATTCATTGCGTTTACAAGGGAATTGTATCCCGCAAGCATTATCACGGTTGTGACTAACGGTCTGCTGATCCGACAGATGAATACCGACTTAATCGAACTGATGAAGGAGAAGATGGCTTTTATTCATATCTCTTTCTATCCGCCGCTTCAGGATAAAATTGAAGAGATCAAACGTTTTCTTTATGAAAAGAAGATTCCGTATACGATAACAGAAATGACTACGGCATTTAGCAAGACGCAGGTTCTGACACCTCATACTGATGAGGATTTCTTCTATAGTTGTTTTCAGGCATCCTGTACCTGTCTGCAGGACGGAAAACTGGCGCCCTGTTATGCGCCTTTTACAACCAAATACTTCAATACAGCCTTTGGAGAAGCGCTTCCGACCAATGAAGGGATTGATCTATATGATGAAACGCTGACTCTTGAGCGCTTGAAGACAGAACTGCTTCTCCCTATGCAGCGTTGCCTGTATTGCGTTTCCGGCACACCGCATGCCTGGGAGGTCGTCGGGAAGAACAGTGTCCTGGAAGATTGGGTCATATAATATCAAAAATGCGGTAAAGCAGACAAATATCTACTTTACCGCATTCTAATCCTTTCATACAGGATAATATATTATTTCTTATTGTCATAAAACTGAGGTGCCACATAGTTCAGCCGATTCATATTATTGTAATAATTACGACTCGCCTTGACTTGGGAAACCGCCTTACCAATCTGATCCCGGCTCTTCCTGAACTGACTGTCGGCCTGTCTCTTATTGCGCAGCTGCGCCGCATTAATCTTAACTACTTTATCAGTAATCTGCCCAATCAGTTCCTGCATCCTCGTAATCTCACGCCGATAGTTCTCTTTGTTGGCAATCAGCTCTTCACGTGTTCTATCGTACACCGCCTCAAAGCCGNCATCCAGCCGTTCAAGCTGNTCCGCAAACACACCTAACCGGTCAGTGGACTCATCCAATGCGTCCATATCCAGNTNCTCCTCTTTNAGAATCTTCTCCTGNACTTCATTNTCCCGAATAATCTCATCAAGTATCCGATTCTTCTTTTCGAGACTTTCCATCAGTATCTGCGCATTGCTNTGACTCATGTTATACCAACCTTTCCGTCACTATTCAGTTCGCCTCATAATTGCGTNTCATGACTTCCTTCCAAGTGTCTCTGACACTCCTCAAGTGCATGTTGACCTCTTCCAAAATNTCTTTATCCTTCTTCANATTCGCCTCAAANAGACGTTGCAAAAGATANACATAGATTNTGTCGAAATCCTCCGCCACGGAATATTTTCGATCCANNGTATTGCGAAACTCTTCNATAATACGCTGCGCNTTCATAATATTNGTATGCGCTTTCTGTATATCNTTNTGCTCAATCGCNGTAATNGCGATATTGCAGAACTTAATNGCACCTTCATAGAGCATNAGGGTCACTTCCGCCGGAGTAGCCGTCATGATCTTATTCGTCGTATATTCCGCATAGGGATTGCGTGCCGGCATAGCCATTCTCCTCCTTGATCAAACCTGCCATTCTNTCCGTCATGCCCCACCACCGAGCATACCGGATATCGCATTATTCTTGGACTGCAATTTAGCCATAGCAGTCTCCATCGCCGAAAACTTAGCGTACCACTTATCCATCAAGGCATTGAGCTTATCTTCCTGTTTCTTGATCTTATCGGTGTATTCATCATACTCNTTTTTCATCAATTTGTCATTATAGAAAGTAAGGGCACTGCTTGTATCCTTCACCGCTGCCATTTTCTCTTGGAGTTTATCATGCATATTGTTAGTCAGCTTGGTAAAGAAATNCATTACNGTGTNCGGATCGGACGCGATCATGCTCTTTAATTTATCCTTGTTACCACTTACCGTCGTATCATCCGAATCACCNTCGATATGGTAAGCATTCTTCTCATTATCCGCNGCATTGAAATAACCTAAAGTATTAATTCCNAAATCGGACAGATACATCTTCTTNCCGCCCACTTCANCNCCCTGAAGCATNACCTCTTTCATAACAGAAGCAACACTGTTTAAGGATGAGTCTCTTCGTAAGAGGGAATCNTTCACCTTCTTCTCCCACTCCTCAACTTCATCATCAGTCAATGCATCTTTCTCCTCGGATGTCAAAGGATCATATCCCTTAGCAGAATCTGCATTATACAGAGCATCCATCTCATTGATCAGTTTGTTGTACTCCGTAAAGAGTCCTTTGATCATATCATAGATACCGTCTGTATCGGTGGTCGTAGATAAGGTGACAGGTGAATCAGTTTTATCAATCGCGGTAATCGTCATTCCGTTAATATCGAAACTGCTGCTCTTAGATTTATACTCTACGCCATTCAACACGATCACTGCGTCTGTACCGTCAATTTTGGTGCCGGTCGCATTCGTCAGATAACTCGCTTTATTGGCCACAATGCCCTTGGCCTCTCTCACCTTGGCATCAAACTCAGTCTCTACATCAGTTCTCAGAGTTCCCGCGTCCGTAACCTTACCATCCGCGTCAACTGCAAATTTGGTTGCATTATCATTGATTTTAGCTTCATTCTCCGCGATCTTCTTATTATTCTCGTCGATTGCATTCAGATAACTGTATTTGCCCTTCGCAGTATTAAATTCACTCTGTGCCTCGGATGCTGCCTGAGACATATCCGTCACTTTCTTCTCTGCTGCATCTATATCTGCCTGACTAGCGCTNCCGCTCGCCTTCAGATCTTTCAATTGCTGCTTTGCATCCTCCAGATCCTTCTTCGTCTCATTTACTTTTTTCTCAAGGTCACCTTCAACATGAACCTTCTTCGTCTCGCCGTCAACTATCTGGTCTTCATCATGTCCGTAGAGACTCTCACGAAGAGCNGCTACATCAGCTAATGTCTCCGTCGCATCGGGATAATCTTTCTCATAAGCCGCCTGTGCTTCATCATTTTTCTTCTTAAGCGACTCATTTGCCGCATTCAGCTTATCATTCTCCGCCTTGTAGGCCGCTGCGCGCTTTGCGATCTCGGCATCGATCAAATCAATATAGGCTTGCGTTCTTGTCGCCGGATCATCCGGATCAGACATATAACCTGCCCAAGTCTCGTAAACGCCGCTATTGATATCTTCTTTCGATAAAAGCCCCAGAGATGCAAGTGCATTCATGCCCGCCGCACTGTCACCCGTCAAAGTGAAGTTTGCCGCTTCACCTGTCTCCTTGGAACTTACGTAAAGACGCTGATAGTTCGCATCAAAGCTTGCATTGACCCCTGCATTATTGAGTTGCTTAACAAACTGGTCGATCGTTGTATCCTTGGTCACATCGATCTTGACCGTCTTGCCGCCCGCATTGACACTAATGCTGCCACTCGCATCAGTAAAACCTAACTGCTCCAATGTGGTACTTCCTGTCGCCTTACCACCGCTCTGTGTCTTAAGCTCTCCGCCGGTCAGATAACCGCTTCTTGCAAGATCTGTCACTGAGATAGACTGCATACCCTCTACCGCATTGCCGTTACTTACCACACTGACCGCGTTAGGGTTGGAAGATATAGTCTTCTTCTTCATATATGAACTCTGCAGACGCAAATCGTCAAGTTTCTGATAGAAGCTGTAAAGTTTCGTGTTAAGTGACTTCCATGCGTCCTGTTTCCAGCTGAGTTTTGTCTGTTCTTTTACAAGTTTTGTTTTCTTATAGCTTTGAGCAGAAACCAGCTGATCGATAATACTCTCTGTATCCAAACCGGAGTACATGCCCGTAATTCTGATTGCCATCTTATTTACCTCCTGACCGCTTATAATTTTTCATCTACAAGAATACCCGCCATCTCCCATATCTGCGCAATCATATCCAGAGTTTTTTCCGGCGGAAATTCCTTGATTACTTCCTTCGTGTCCTTATCCATGATCTTGATCATAATTCTGTTCGTATCCTCATGAACACCAAACACAGCCTCTTCATTGCTGTTATTAATCTTTCTGTTCATTTCAGCAATCGCTTTCTTAAGCTGCTCGTTTTTAGCCTGATTCTGCTGGACTCCACTGCCCGCCTTGCCTGAAGTCGCTTGCTGCCGGCCGTCACTTTCTCCACCGCTGCTCCTGTCCTCCTCAGCCTGCGGTCTGGTCACTGACGCTGTCGTCTCATCGACATTGATCGTCTGTCCGTCTTCAGGAACTTCCGTGTTCACTGGTGTCACCATCTGCGGCTTCGCTGCTGCCTGTGCCTGATAACTCATGGCACTGTTTAATGGTTCAATTGCCATCCTTGATCACCTCCGTGTGATATTGTAATATTAATAGAATCGTCTTCTGATAACGTATTCTGCCTCCAACATAAAGGCAGACGTAATCTCTTATAGCTTATATCGGTTAAATTCAGCAAAAATTTAGTTATTTAGAGTAAATTTATGATTTATCATTCAGAATCTGCAATTATGTTGTGATTTTATCTTCTTTGGAAAGAAACTGTCCAATCTATCTGAATCAATCCCTCTCTTTTGGCCGAAAACCTTCAGCAAATGATTCTCCACGAAGTTCTATAACATCCAAAACACTCACATAAGGAGTTGCCGGGAAAAAATAATACCCCGTCAGGTCTGTGCCCGGAACCGGATAATAAACATCCAGTTCACCAATATTCGCAAGCTGACAACCGTACTCCTTATACTTAGCACAATTCACCAGATATGGCTGGGACGCACTATTAACAATATTAACAGCTCCGCTAATCCAATATTTGATACTAAAACCACCTATTGCAACAAAAGCAGCTGTTGTCGTTATTGCCGCTACGGTTTTAAACTTAAAGTTTTCCAGAATGCTGCCTGCAAGATATAATGGCAACAATAGTAAATAAGTTTCTCCAAATCTTCTGGTCGGTGAATTAAAAAACCAGAAAAGAATGCCTGCGGTCAAACAACAGGTAATATGGAAAAAGTTCCAGTTTTTCTTCCGAAAACCTTTCAACACACCTACAATCATTGCCAGTGGAATCGCCACTATATCTGCTATAAATTCAATAACCAATAAAGGGTCAGTCAGCAAACAACTATCCCGCCATAAAGGAAACCATTCCGTAAATGGTGCATCCGCTTTATACTGCCCTCTATACCCCTGTGCCCAAGCCTTTATTAGCGTTTGCTCATATGTTGCATTTGACACCGGTATTTTCCAGTCAAAAGAAAATAAATCCAAATCAGGATATGGAAAGAGCAGATAACCGGAAAGTATGACATTTCGAATTAAAAACGGAGCGATTGTCAAAACGCCCAGGCTCAAATATAATATTATTTCCCCCCATTTTTTCCCTTTGATCAAGCGGTATGCCGGCATGATTACCAGAAAAACTATCATTGCAGCCGAGACCTTAAGTGATACCGCATAAACTTCCAAAATACACAAATATGCATACGGAGCAACCTTTTCTTCATCCTCCTCTAACAAAGTAACCCATTTGCACACGATATAGCCAATCAAACCTATTGCAAAAAGATCCGTTCCCGGCGAACTCGCCTCATAAACTTTATCTGCATAATATCCGAGTAAAGCCAATCGAGTAAAATCAGATGCATAAATTTTTTTATTTCGCATAAATTTCATAGAGCAAACTGCATATGACAGCAGAATCCATATTACAAATCCATTCACGCTGTGCATAGACTGCCCTGCAAGAAAACTGAAACTGAACAATGCCTGTAAACATAAAGAAGAGCTGTTATACGCAAGTCTCGAATGTAAATTCCCCAATCCGGGAACGACACCATATTCTTCAAGCCAACGAATGGACTGTGCATGATAAAGATATGTGTCATATGCCCTTACTTCTCCCGATGTTGAAATAAGAACCAGTATTCCGATCCCCACTACCACCATTAGTTGAAGCGGCAGAAGAGGTTTCTCTATTTCCTTAATCCAATTTATAAGTTCCTTATATATAAGAAACAACCATATTACATCAAGAAAAAGAACACCAGCAACTGCCACTCTGCCAACTTTATAAAATAAACTAAAAAATTGTGCATAAACAGTCAAACCGCATAATCCGATCATTATCACCAAATCTAAGGTTTTACTATGATAATGATTAATTTTACCAAGTATAAATAAAATTCCAAATCCCCATAGAAATGCTGAAATCCCGATTACCAGCCAACTTAATAGCGTATACAACATTTCTGCCCTCCAAAAGTCAAAGCTAACACTCTAATGCTATTTGACCAAAAATTGATTATCAGATAACACTTTTAAAATAAGAAATTGTTTTGCTCAGTCCCTCACGCAGATTCACCTTCGGTTCCCATCCCAACTCGGTTTTTGCCAGACTGATGTCCGGTCTTCGCTGTAGCGGATCATCCTGTGGGAGTGGTATAAACACAATCTTAGACTTTGAATTTGTCATATCAATAATTATCTCTGCAAGTTCCTTAATAGAAAATTCTCCCGGATTACCGATATTTACCGGACCATGGAAGTCTTCCCTGCTATTCATTAACTTTATCATACCGTCAACAAGATCATCAACGTAGCAAAAACTTCTCGTCTGGCTGCCATCGCCGCAAATCGTAATATCCTCATTCTTTAATGCCTGCACAATAAAGTTAGAAACAACTCTCCCATCACCGATATCCATTCCGGGACCATAGGTGTTAAATATCCTCATAACTTTAATATCTACACCATGCATACGATGATAATCAAAAAACAAAGTCTCCGCCACTCTTTTTCCTTCATCATAACACGCTCTTGGACCCATGGTGTTGACATTTCCTCTATAACCTTCGACCTGCGGCGTGCATTCAGGATCTCCATATATTTCAGACGTAGATGCCTGAAGGATTCTGGCTCCTGTCCTTTTTGCCAATCCCAAGGCATTAAAAGAACCATATATAGATGTTTTAGTTGTATAAATGGGGTCTCTTTGATAGTGAATAGGTGATGCAGGACATGCAAGATTATATATCTGATCACATTCTACATAGATTGGTAAAGTAACATCATGCCGAATAAATTCAAAATACGGATTATTTAATAAATGTCTGATATTATCTTTTCTGCCAGTAAACAAATTATCAACACATATAACATCATTTCCCGACTCTATCAGTCTGTCACATAAATGCGAGCCTAAAAAACCCGCTCCTCCCGTTACCAGAACTCTTCTTTTTTGCATGTATATACCTCATTTCTTCTTTCCTACGAGCAACTGATTAAAGCATATCTGAAAAGTTTTGTATACTTCACATTCGCAATCATGCTGACGTAATAAATTCTGCAGTTCCTTCTTTGTATAATAATGTTTGTGTTCTCTGATAGATTCTTCACTTATCAGGTGCAAACGATAACTTAAAAATTCCAATACCGGTTTTGCTATTGTAGTCGGTGTTGTCATGATAATTTTCCCACCACTCTTTAGCACCCGAAAACTTTCATCTATAATAACTGCTGTTTCATCCAGATGTTCTAATACCGCCAGTAAAAAGACCCTGTCAACCGTGCCATCCTCTAAAGGAAGACGTCCATCCAAATCCTGATTGTTGATTATCTCTATATTACCGGACTTTCTATTATTAGCCCTTAGATCAAACCCATAACCATAACCAATCTTATCAGCTATACTAAATAGAAATCTGCCATTAAATCCGCATCCGATATCAGCACAAACAGGTTTGTCCATTTCCTGAATATATTTTTTTATTTTAAGATAACGCAAATATCCCAAAAACTTTTCGAATAATGGCCAATTATCTTCATATAATTCATCCTTTTTTTTGCCCTCTTTACCCATGCAATTTTCCTCCCGTTTTATAGGTCATGTCATTAATGATATTTGAATATGCATATCAATGCTCTGAGGCCATCCTTAATCCCTATTTTCTTTCCTTCCTGCATTGATCGTGGGCAATATGATATCGGCACTTCTTTGATCCTTATACGCATCTTCGATATCTTAGAGGTAATCTCAGGTTCAAACCCAAAACGATTTTCACAAATCTCCACCGCTTGAATAACATCCCGTCTAAATGCTTTGTAACAGGTTTCCATATCCGTTAATTTTTGATGAGTAAAAAAATTAGATAGCACGGTAAGCAATTTATTTGCCAAATGATTGGAAATGTACTCGCCATCTGCAAGACCTTTTTTCGCCAGAAAACGAGAACCATAACACACTTTACATTCCTTTTTTAGAATTGGCATAATAACAGCTTCATAATCCTGTGGATCATATTCCAAATCTGCATCCTGGATAATCACGATATCACCTGTAGCATTCTTTATGCCTGTTCTCAGCGCGGCACCTTTTCCGCCATTCACTTCATGATGAATCACTTTCGTAACCATCTTCGCTATCACGCTATCCAACAGTTCCGAGGTGCCATCTGTGCTCTTGTCATCAACAACAATGATTTCCTTATTTTTTATCGGCGTTGCGTTCACTCTTCTGACCAATTCTTCAACATGCTCTTTTTCGTTATAGCATGGAATGATTATCGAAAGTGTATAATTATCCATTATATTTTTCCTCTCATATCCCGCTCTGTTTTTTTATACGGGATAACAATAATATTATTTTACTGCTTTTTAGTCAAAAAGGCAATGAGCAATTCCGCGGCGTTATACGGAAAAATAGGAAAACTCAAATGTTGTGACCATCGCACATGCATGATATAATTCATAGCATATCAAAAGATTCATCCGGAGGCTCACATGAAAATTCAATTTCTAAACGGCGGACTGGCCAATCAAGTGTTCCAATATATTTTTGCAAGATACTATTCCTTATCGCATCATGGAGATATCATGTATCTGGACGACTCGTATTTCGCCCTGAACACGGTACATAACGGTTATGAACTGGAGCGGGTATTCTCGCTTCATCCGCCCATGCTGAGCGACTGTCTCGATGAAGACGTATGGGAATACTGCCTGCAAAAGCGCAGAGAAGGCAAGAGTATTCCTCAAGTTATGACGGAGATCGGCGTACCTTTCACCATGATTGCGGAGTTTGACAATTATAAATCTTTCAACCCTTTTGACGGCGAGGTACTCCTTGTACCGTCTAAAGAATACTTGCCTGAAATACAGGATTATCCAAAGGACACATATTACCACGGCTACTGGATTCATGCAGGATGGTTCCATCGCTATGAGGATGTCTTCCGCGAGGAACTGACCTTCCCGCCGCTTGTCTCTCCTGCCAATCTTACTTATATGGAAAGGATAAACTCCTGTCAGTCTCTGGCGGTTCATATCCGTCGTGGCGACTACGTCTCCCTCGGCTGGTCCTATCCCGCTGAAACGTGCAGGCAGATCGTGCAGGACTTTATTACACTGCATTCCCGTGACTGGGAATTGTTCGTCTTTTCGGATGATATTGACTGGTGCAAGGCTAATGCCGGTAATCTCGGCTTTACAGCTTTCCGCGAAGTATCCTATGTGGAAGGCAATATGAAGGGCAATAACTATATTGATCTGCAGCTCATGAGTTGTTGCAAGGGAATGATCTTGTCCAACAGCGCTTTCAGTTATCTTGCCGCCTTGTTAAACCGCCATAAAGCCTGCATTTTCAATCCGACTTCACGACCGCTGTGAAGCATTACTTTATTAATAACAAATATTCCGGAGGCACAGGAAGTATGGAAATATTATTCTATCGTTACAACAGCATATGTGAACCCGACATTATACAGGTTTTCAACTCATTTGGCATTACGGTCCACACTGAGGAGATGGAGATGTATGACAAGCACACCACCCCGAAACAGTGTGCGGAAAAACTGACAGAATGGATCACTGAGCATTCCCTTGCTTTTGTATTCAGCATCAACTTTTTTCCCGCGATTTCTTATACCTGTAATCGGTTTAAGATCCCATACGTGTGCTGGAGTGTGGATTCCCCGGTGCCGGAACTCTTCTCCAATGCTCTGAAAAATGAATGGAACCGCGTTTTTCTGTTCGACCGGGCACAATACGAGATGTTCCGCTCTGTCAATCCGCAGCATATTTTCTATCTGCCTCTTGCCACTAATATAAAACGTTGGGAGAACGTGATTCTTGCCATGCAGGATGAAGATTTCGCAAAATATGACAGTGATGTCTCTTTTGTGGGTTCTCTCTATACCGAAAAATGCAGATATGACCAGTTGTTACAAAAGCAATCATCTTCTGACACTCATGTCATATCCAAATATACACAGGGATTCGTAGATGGTCTGATAGAGACTCAACTCCAGACATACGGCTACAATTTCATAGCCGACACCCTGACAGATCGGATCATCCGCGAGATTGCCGACTCCGATCCCAATTTTTATAGCGGAAACGACACTTACACAAATGCCGACCGCTATCTGGTCGCCCATCAATATATCGGTATCAAGCTCGCCGCCGTCGAACGGGAAAGGACGCTGAACCGGCTGGCAAAGCATTTCCGGGTGACACTCTACACACGCAGCGATACCTCTACGCTTAACGGTGTAGACTGCCGTGGCGGTGTCAACACGCTGACTGAAATGCCCAAAGTATTTCATGCCAGCAGAATCAATCTAAACATTACCATGCGTCCGATTGAAACAGGACTTTCCCTACGCATCTGGGACGTTCTTGGCTGCGGCGGTTTTCTGTTAACAAACTATCAGGCTGAAATACCGGAATATTTTGAAATCGGCAGAGATTTGGAAACCTATGAATCCATGGAAGAATTGGAGCAGAAAATACAATATTATCTGACACACGAAGAGGAGAGAATTGAAATTGCCATAAACGGCTATGAAAAGGTTGCCGCCTATCACACCTGGGAACAGCGGATCACTGAAATGATCAGGATTCTAAGTAAATAAATTGAGCTTCGCGGACTCGTGCATATACGCAGAAATTTCCTATGGAATAAATAAAGCCGGGCGAACAAATCTGAACTGTTTCGTCCGCCCGGTTACTCTGTTTTATCCTATCATGTTCTATTCTGTAAGACTATGTCTACCCCAGCAGATTTTTCAACGCTTCCATGCCGTCCACATTGACAGCTTCCTTGTTGGAATCCTGAATCTGCACATATACTTCCTTGCGGTATACGGGTACCTCTCTCGGTGCGCTAATGCCCAGCTTTACCTGCTCACCTTTAATTTCAAGTACTGTGATCTCAACATTATTATTAATCACCAGCGCTTCATTCTTTTTTCTGGATAAAGCTAACATTTACTCACCTGCTTTCTTCTGATTTAAGATATCATAGATCGGAAACTTCACCTTATACTCATCGCCTTCCACGATGATCTGCAAAGCCCTCTTCTCAGCGGCATTGATGACGATGGGACCTTTGAGATTTACTGACATCTTTGTCAGGTCTTTCGGAACCGTAACTGTCACCATTACAAGCAGCTCATCGGGTTTGATCTCACCCAGTACATTGAACAGTTCATCATCCGCCTCCGGATTGTAGTCCGGACATACGATGAGCGGGTCCATCACCGGCATGGCAAATGCCGGTTCCTGAATAGACTGGAGCCAGTGTATGGAATCCGTTCCCTTCTCCTCATCGTGCACGAGGGTAAACTCCGTCAGATCCGGGAATCCGATGATGCCTTTCGGAAAATGTATGATCTTGTCATCATCTATCATAATCTCGCCAAAAACTTTTGTCGTAATCTGCATATCCCATAACCGCCTTTCCTAAAAGTAAATTTGCTTCGCAAATTAACAAATCGAATAAATTCGATTGCGAGTTCGCTTTGCAAACTCGAGCAAAAGTAACTGTTCTTAAATATAATTCATCAGATTGGTCTCCATGATCTTGCCGGTTGCCATGAGAGCCGCCTGATATGTCAATTCGGAAGCGGACAGTTCCACTGCCACCTGCGTGACATCGATTCCCTCATTGTCAGTCTGCAGATCTTTAAAAGTAGCTTTCTGATTCAAGAGTCTTGTCGAGATCAGCTCTAATCTGCTGCCTCTCGTCGCGTTATTGGTGATCGCGATATTGTTATCGTTCATATACGTCTGATAATTTGTAATCTGGTTCTCGAACTTGGTATGGATATTCTCGCGGATATAATCCTTCGCCTTATTCGCTGCCTCCAACTTCTTCGTCCAGTTCTTATAATCATCACTGTCCTCGGCAAACTCCGCTCTCTTTTTCTCGATATCACTGATGGTCGTCTCAATATCGCGAAGCTGTGTCAGGCAGTGCTGGAAATCGTCCATATCCCTCTGGACATCATGGGTAAATACTTCTGTCGCCAGCGTATTCACCTGGATCTGCTGATTGAATCCTACGTCATAATAGATATCCTGATTGACAGAGGTATAGTTGTAGCCGGTCTGCTTGGTATCTGTCATTGTGCCATCGCCGATATC
This sequence comes from Lachnospiraceae bacterium, assembly GCA_014804355.1. GTDB lineage: Bacteria > Bacillota > Clostridia > Lachnospirales > Lachnospiraceae > UBA3282. Next base: position 19,494 of record JAAUZY010000029.1, on the reverse strand, counting down.
CCTCGTCTCCGTACATTGGAAATAGTGTGCCGGATTGATATCGCCTTCGAGCCATTCGGACTTATTATAGGTAACCCTGAACTTATCGCCCTCTTTGTAATTATTCTTATAATACTCCTCGCTGAATACCAGCTCGCCGGTGGAGGGAATATAAGCAATTCCCGTTTCCTTACCGCTGGCAATTGCCGCATAAGCCTCCTCCGGATCACTGTATCCGGTAAAGTCATTTTGCGAAACTGCAGTGCCGTTAACCGTAAGAGTGATAGGAAGCGGCTTGGTCAGCTTACCGTCAGCATCAACCGGTGTGCTGTCTATATTATTGTAGGACAGACGCATACGGAACAACTTCGTGTTCGTAACTCCCTGCTCATAACTCTGATTATTCGCGTCGATACCATCACCGGCGATGTCTGTAGACAATACATTATAATCCGTATAATTGATCGTACTAATCTTGCCGTATCCGAAGTCTTCATTAATCTCATAGGACACAGGATGTTTACTCATCTCCGCAATATCCTCTGCCGAGAAAGTGATAGCCGTGTCAGTTCTGTAACCGGAGAATACGTAACGTCCTGCATAATCCACGTTACCACTGGAATAAAATTCCTTCGTCAAAGACTTCATCTGTGTCAGAACAATCTCCAGATTATCCGCCGTAAAGTCTTTATTCGCAGCACCGGTAGCCTGTTTGTACAGATCTGTCAGCACCTCATCGATCGTTTTGAGCGCATCCGCCGTTACTGTCAGCCACTGATCCGCATCCGAAGCGTTCTTGTCATAGTATTGTGTCAAAGCTGTCACATTACTCCTTAAGCGAAGCGCTCTTATCGCTACCACCGGATCGTCGGAAGGTCTTGCGATCTTACTCTGATTGGTCATCTGGTTGGTCAGTTTATCTTCCAGAATCTTGTTCTGATTGATGTTGTACAGCGAATTGTTCCGCATGATCTTATTTGTCATTCTCATGGCTTCATCATCCTCTTTTCCTAGTTTGCGGTTTATATATCTATTATGAAACGCCTGTCTGTAAAATCAGTCTGTCATAGATTTCCGTCAGTACGGAGATCATCTTCGATGCCAGCGTGTAAGAGTTCTGGTATTTCACCAAGCTTACCGCTTCCTCGTCCTCGTCTACGCCGGAGATGGATGTCCTCTGATTATCGATGTTCGTCTCCAGACTTAAGTATGTGGAGTAGAAAGTGTTCGCATTCTTAGCGTTTAACATCGCATCGGAAAGTACACATTCCAGAAAACCGCCCGCGTCTCTACCACGGAAACTGAACTGGTTCTTATCGCTCATCATGGAGATCACTTTTCTGACCTGCACGCACTGTTCCACACCGTCAACCTCTTCGGGATCAGTCACGTTTACTTTCTCGTTCTTACCTCTGGTACCGAGCAGTGAAGCATCCTTCATCAAAGCTTCTATGATCGTCACATTTCCGGATGTCAGATAATAATATCCTTTGCCGTTTCCCGCAGAGTCATTCAACTGTCCCTCTGTGTACTGTCCGTCATTCTTCGGATAAACACCCGTGAACAGAATACCTGCATCCTCTTCCGCGTCCGTCATACCATCCGTAAAGATCTCGTTGACCGCCTTGGCAAAATCGCGCATCCACTCGTTCATCTGCGCCATATAGTACGGTACACCCTGATAGTTTACTTCACTGCCGATGGTTGCCTGCCGATAGTTCTTCGCCGCTGTAAGGGGCTCATCGCTGGCTACATTGTCAATCGTAAATGTGTATACACCGTCGCCCTCATAAGTCCAATCCGTGTAATAGTATAACTGATCTCCTACATTGATAATACCGCCCGTATCAGACAGATTACACTTACTCATGTTATTTAAGTATGACGCAGATGTCTCGATCGTCACCCGGGTGGTCTTACCGCTGTAAATCACTTCCGTCGTTGTACCGTTGAAATATTCTCCGTTATTACCGTCACGCATCTGGATCAGTCCTTTAAGCTCACCGCCCATAGATGCATTATATAATCCGAAATCAACGCCGTTTGTCCAATGGATATCATACAGACCGTCTATATCCGTCTGATGTTCTTTCTCTCCCGTAGCACGCGCCTCACAGACAAGCTGATTATAATCATTCTGATCCACCAGCATCTGTCCGCCCGCGATTCGCACAATATATCTGTTGGCGTTGGTCGCATTACCAAGCTGATCATAGATGGGGGACTCCGATACCTGAACATCCACGATTGCAGATAATTCATCGATCAGCACGTCTCTTTTATCCCGAAGTTCATTTGCTACGGTTCCCGTCATCTCGATGGCATTGATCTGTTTATTCACCGTCGCAAGATCCTGCGCAATAGAATTGATGTGATCCACACGTATCTTAATCTCATCATTCACGTCAGCCTGCAGATTCTGCAGATCACCGTACATATTATTGAAGTAATCCGCCATACTTTTCGCCGTGGAAATAAAAGCTCTCTTGTATGACTCGCTGCTGGCATTCTTCGTAATCTCCTGAAGCGCCAATCCGAACTGATCGAATATAGACTTAAAACCGGTCTTACCGTCGTCCTTCAAATACTCCTCGATCATCTTACAATAGTATGCTTTGGTGTCGAACTCACCCAGCTTCGTCTCATTATCGCGGAATTTGTTGTCATAGAACTGATCCCTGATCCGCTCGATCGCCAGGGTGTCAACGCCTGCACCTGCACAGCCGTATGTCGCAAACACGCGCAGAGGATTCATCGCCTCCTGCTTCACTTCCTGTCTGCTGTATCCTTCCGTATGAGTATTACTGATATTATTCGCCGTCGTATTGAGCGCCGCGTTAGAAGCCCTCAGTCCCGACGCTGCAATTTCTAATCCGAAAAATGTAGATGGCATATGCTTACTCCCTCTGTCTTATCGACCAAGTGTGGTTAATATATGTTCCAGCATCTCGCTTATCACGTTGATATAACGGCTGGATGCGTTGTACGCGTTCTGGTATCTGATCATATTGGTCAGCTCCTCATCGGAGGAAACGCCGACTATCTGCTCTCTCGCATTGTACAGTGCATCGGTCGTCTGTATCTGGGTCTCCTGAATGCCCCGGAATACAGATCCCCCGTTAGCTACCTGAGCAACCAGATTCGTATAGTAATCCCTGAAACAAAGCGGCGTCTCCACCTTAGGATTCAAGGTATAGATCTTTTCCTCAAAAGCCGCCTTCAGTCTCTCCGTCAGCGGATTATCTTCCGAATGCTCCTCTTTACGGAATTTCAAAAGCGCCGGATTCTGTCTGAGTTCCTGATTGATCAGGATGTTGGAAACCGTCCAGTCATCGGTATCGATTTTCTTCACGAACAACTGATAAGGATCTCCATTCTCATCCCGAAGATAATCCGATACACCGGCCGGTCCTGCCTTTTCCGCCTCTTCCGCCAGAATACTGTTAATCTTCGTTGCCACAGCATTGACCAACTGATCGAACTCCGCCTGTATATTCATGATGATGGACTGTGATACATTGTTGTTATACCAGCCTTCCTGGTATTCCCCATCCGTGTTAATGTCCTTAAGCTCACTGTATGTGGCTCTGTGATCGCCCCTTGCAAGAAGCATGGCCTTAAGCGAACCGATATCCGTATTCCGATCGGAAGATACCACCGCGGTCAGATCGAACACTTCCGCTCCTTCGATTCCTTCCTTCGTCACTACAATATTACCTTTTTCGTCATAATCGCAGTGTGCCAGCATTTTCCAATACGGGGTATAGAAGCCTGTCTTCGGGTCCGTATACAATTCCACCCTGTTGACCATGGAACCTTTCACAAGATCAATGCCTTCGAATTTCACGGTCATGTAACCCAGTGTATCCTCGCTGTAGGAAATATTTCCCATCTTGCCCAGTTCATCCAGCAGGTAATTCCGACGGTCACGCAGATCATTGGCATGCTCCACGCCGCCCGCCTCGGTCTTTACGATCATCCGGTTCAGATCCTCGATCTCCTGCGCATAGCTGTTAATCTTGTTCACTTCTTTGACAGCCGTCTGATTTAAGTTATCCTGATACTGGCATAAACTGGTATAGACTGCCGAAGCTCTCTCTATAAATTCATAGGCGCGTGTCACGAACAGATTCTGATTAACTGAACTGGTCGGATCCTTGCTGAGCTCCTGTACAGCTACCCAGAAATTGGATATCGATTCCGAAAACTCGTGTCCCTCGATTGATCCGCCCGATTCGCTCTCGCCCAATATATACTCTATTTCTTCCATCGTGAAAGCCGAGACTTCATAAAAAGAATTCCGTCCGGCCTCCCTGCGATAGTTTTTGTCCAAAAAATAATCTCTTTCCTGTCTTGTACGGGAATAATTGACACCGAGACCTAACTGCTTCCAGTTCGTCTTGTTGTTCTTCTCGATCGTCACATACGATCTGGTTGCCTGGGATACCTGTTGCCTGGTATATCCCGCGGTGTCCATATTAGACATGTTATGCGCCGTTGTATTCAGCGCATTATTTGAAGTTTGTAATCCTGATACGCCCGTATAAAGGCTTCCCATCAATGACATATATATTTACCGTCCTTAACAATTATTGTTTCGCATCAAAGGCTTTGTAACTCGAGCCGATCATATCACCGGTATTGTAAGCGCCCTTGTTATAGTTCGCTGTCTCCGGGGCTTTGTTCATCGCCTGGAGAACGTTCATATTAAACTGCACCAGTTCCAATGCTTCCTGAATCAGTTCGCGGTTCTGCTCGTTGATCCGTTTCACACTGCGCACGTTATCCTGCAGTTTATCGAACACAATTGCCAGTTTCTCCTGTTCTTCCGGTCTTGCCGCCAGCATCTTGATCAAATCGACAATCTTTAATTTTTCAACATCCTTGTTAAGCACATTCGCAATATCATTGACAGCTTCATTTCTCTGATGATCCAGATGATTGATTCTGCTTACTATGATCTGCTCTTCATCCGTGATTTTTGCCAACTGTTCTAAGTCCTCAGACACAATGACCGGAGTTTTCTTCATGGACAGAGCCAAGAGATTCTCATATTCCTGGCTCTCTTTCTCCAAAACATCGATCAAGACTTCCATTAAACTCGCCACGTCGATAGCTCTCCTTCACTGTGTCTACAGACTTTCGATCTCTTCGTACTTCCTCATCAGTTTCTCTGCAAAGCTCTCTCCGCTCACCTGATAAGTGCCGTTCGCAATACCTGCCTTGATAGGAGCCGTCAGTTCTTCTCTGATGTCACTCGCTGCAGCCACTGCGTTCTTTGCATTCTGGATATCCTTACCGATACTGGAAATCTGTATCTGGTCGGAAGCACCTGATTTTGCTTTCCCCTGTAATTTTGCGGGCTTCTTCGTGTTGTATAACTGTTGTACCTGTGTATATGATTCAATACGCATAGAAGATGCCTCCTTTCATGCATAAATAATTCTTTACATTATTTGTATCGGATAATTCCCGTGAGACTTTAGGGGTGAAATGATTTTTTTACCAGATTGACTGAAATCGGATGGAATCCCGGAGAGGAATCTCTCCAAAGAATATCTTCTAAGATTCCTCTTCCTCATAATACGCACGAAACGCTTCTTTCGCATAGAAATTATCCGCCACCGCCCCGAATTCCCTGATCGAATGCATTGCAAGCACAGGGGTTCCGATGTCTACTGTAGGTATCGTGGTCAGACTGGATAACGCCGGTCCGATCGTAGAGCCGCCGACGATATCATTTCTGTTGACATACTTCTGATAGGGAACATGCGCCCGTCGGCATGCTTCCATAAAATACGCGGCGCTGAATGCATTGGTGCTGTACCGCTGCGATGCAGAATATTTGATCACCGGACCGCCGCCCAGCACGGGACGACTCTCCGGATCATGCTTATCACTGTAATTCGGGTGAACCGCATGGGCTGTGTCCGCAGAGATCGATGTGGAATTCGCTATCGCCTGAAAACAAGCGTCGTCCGTCAATCCGAGATTCTTACTGATCCGCTCCAATATATGCGGCAGGAAACCGGAATGAGCCCCCTGCGCAGAGGCGCTTCCCACCTCCTCGTGATCAAAAGCGGCAAACACTTTACATCGCTTCCCATCGTCTCTGGATTCCAGCAACGCTGACAGACCGGCATAAACCATACACAGATTATCGATTCGGGAAGCAGAGATAAATTCTTCATTTGGTCCCATGAATATCCCCTTCTGATATTCGTACAAAAATAATTCATAGTCCAGAATATCGGCCTTCTCTATCCCTGTTTCCTTCTGAATCAGCTCAAACAGATAATCGCCTTTCTCCATTCCCTCCTCTTTCATGGACAGCAACGGAAGGATATCCGTCTGTTTATTATAGCTGCAATTTGTATTGCAGTCTCTGTTAAAGTGAATGCAGAGATTGGGAATCATGCATACAGGTTTATCAATCTTGATGAGGCGCTCCGTTAATCCGCCGTCCTGCTTCACGATCACCCGCCCTGCCATGGCAAGAGGACGATCAAACCATGTACTTAGAATGGCACCGCCATAAACTTCCACATTCAGCTTCACATATCCATCCGGTGTGACCATACAGGCGCCCGGCTTAATCTTCAGGGCAGGGGAATCGGTGTGCGCACCTATGATCCGAAATCCCTCCTGCGCCAAATCTCCGTCTCCCACTGTAAAAGCAATGATACATGAATGATTGTTCACGACAAAATACTTGCCGCCCGCATGCAGAGACCACTTTTCCGTTTCTTTCAGTTCCTGAAAATCATGGTTCCTAAGCATTTCCGCTGCGTTCTCTACGGCATGATATGCGGTAGGGCTGTCATTTAAATATTGCAGCATGTTTTCTGAAAAAATTTGTTGTGTGAGATTGTCCATTGGTTTTGTACTCCCTGTTTCTTTGTTGATTTCCGATTCATTTCGCATAATTTCCGTTCATTTCCGATACATTTCCGTTTAATTTCCGATTCATTTCCGATAAAACAGTCTCATAACAGCATAATGCATTTTGACATTAGTTGTCTTTACTTAATATCTGTACTATCACCTGAAAGTTCTAATAATATTCAGGTTTTTCCAGCACCTCATCAATATCTACATAGTAAGGTTTAAAGTCTTCGTCCTTAATATAAACTTTCACCATCTTTTGTTTTATAAACGGTTTCGGGTCAAAATATAAATTTCGGCTGTAAAACGTGTGCTCTTCGCCCTTCGCATTATGATATCTGCATTCTACAATGTAGGGATGTCCCAGCGGAAAGTTGGCAGGCACACCGAGGAGATAATTTATAGTAATATCCACAATTTCCGCCTTAATGTACTTCCCAGAATTGAACAATTCTTTTATGCAAATTCTTCTTTTGACCTCGAAAAACAAGCAGGCCGCTCCTGTAATAAGGCACACCGCTCCTACTCCACAAGAACTGTAAGCATCTTCAATATTATAAAACTGCGGCTTATCCGTTGATGCAAAATGGGCCAATCCCTCAATAAAGAAAAATAGTCCCAGGAACACTAAAATGATACCTGCCAGAAGCAGACCGTTCATGCTGTATTTAGGTTTACGTGTGGGCATTGCAGGGTACCTCGTGGTGATAGTGTGTTTTCTGCTGTTGTAATAGATTATAATGTGATAAATTTGTCGATTTCTTTTCTCGTAAACAGTACGCGCAAAGGAATAGGGTTGCTTGCACTTCACTTAAACCTTGTCCGTATATCTTCTCCGATAATACTCCATCGTTCTGTATTCCAGTATGTCCTTCATCTGCTGCCTAAAGGCTTCATTCTCCGCAATTCCCGCCAGCTCTTCCCTGATCGCCAGCGCATAACCGTCCCTGTCAATAAAAAAGCCTTTGCCGGAAGCTTTCAGGAATTTAATCGGCATACTTTTCGCTTTACTTAAATGCTGTCTGTCAGTTATTTTCTTATATTCCGAATATGACACATCTGTCACTAAATCTTTCCAGTTTGTTCCGGTGTTGAAAAACTCTTTCCAACTTTCCAGCACCTCATCATCCGTCACTGCCAGCCGCACATCCCCGTGGTTATAGAAGCTGTATAAAATCGGCATCTTATAGACCTTCTGCATGTCTGTTGTTTCGATCAGAGACAGGAACTCTCGGCCAATACTGTCGTAAACAATTTCTTCATCAGCGGACAATTCATGCAATTCATATAAGAAGTCCATGTACCGCCGGAACGGATTTTCTTTCGCATTTTTCATGCAATACTGATATATGTCATCTTCCATATAAGTAAAAAATTCCATGCGCGTCGGAACCTTATCATCCAGCAATTCCTTGATTCTGTAGTATTCCTGTCTGATCCGCTCCTTGACGGATAGAGACTTTTTATCCAGTTCTTTAAAAAGGTCAACGAGCCGCATGTCAAAATCCACGATACAATCATCAGGATATTCCAGCCTGTAATAATCGCTTGCCGACCGCTCTACGAAGCTTTTGCCTCCACTTAGTAGAAAAGGCGCCCGTCCGGCTTTCTCGTAATTGCCGATGAAGTCCAGCACATTCATATATTCTTTGCCCCGACAGGTGCGCAGTCCGCGTCCCAACTGCTGTAAAAATACAACGGGAGACTCCGTCGGACGCAGGAACATGACCATGTCAAGAGACGCAATATCTACCCCTTCATTAAACATGTCCACCGAAAAGATCACCTTGATTTCCTGTCTCTTCAGTTTCTCGACCGCTTTCTCCCTGTCTTCAGAAAATTCTCCGTCCGCATTACTGTATACCGCTACGGCCTCAACGCCTCTTTTACAGAATTCTTTCGCCATCTCCTCCGCGTGCTGTCTGGAACAGCAAAAGCCCAGAGCTCTTTTGGAGGGATACTTTCGGTAATATTTGTAGATCAGATCATATCTTCTGACATTCCCGATGTATGTCTCGTTTAATTCCTTTTCATCATAACGGCCTTTTACCAGATGCAGGGAAGAATAATCCGTCTCATCGTAGATCCCATAATAATGAAAAGGAACCAGTATGCCCTTGTTGATGGCTTCTTTCAGAGAGATCTCATAGGGCACGTTATAATCGCAAATCTCGTAGATGTTCCTGCCGTCCATTCTTTCCGGCGTAGCAGTAAGCCCTAGTAAAAACTGCGGTTTGAAATAATTTACGATTCGCTGATACCGGTCATTAACCGCATGATGAAATTCATCAATTATAAGATAGTCGAAATAGTCTGACCGAAAATACTCTTCCGTCAGATATTCTTTCCTTCCTAACGTGTCCACAGAAGCAAAAATAACAGATGTATTGGTATCTTTCTTTTTACCGTTAAAGAATCCGTAATCGTCAGACTGACGGACATTACGAAAAGACATTGCTGCCTGCTGCAATATCTCCTCTCGGTGCGCCACGAACAATACCTTTTCATAGGGCGCGGAGTCAAAAGCCGCCAGATAGGTCTTTCCAACTCCTGTGGCAGCCTGCACCAGACCTTTTACCGCACCCTCTGCGCGGCTGTTCTCTAAAGCATACAATGCTTCGATCTGCGCCCCTCTGGGCTGAAAAAGCGGTTCAATTTCATCCTCCAAATCGTCATATCTTGCTAAATCCTTGGAAACAGCCGGTTTATGCCAGTTGCGGGAATATGCGGCCAGTTCCGCATCGTCGATCACAATCGAATGGTTCTCGAACAGATCGGAAAAGGTCTCAAAAAACAGCCGGAAATTCTCGCTGTCAGCCAGACTGCTGAACCGGTAATTCCACTCGATTCCGGAAGTCAATGCACTCTTAGAAATATTGGAAGAACCTATGTAGATTTCCCCGCTGTTCTCATAATGAAAAATGTATGCTTTCGGGTGAAACGAGCGTTTCCTGTCATTATAAAATCTCAAATCGACCCGATTGCCCAGCTCTTTCTTAATCAGGCACAATGCCGAGGGCTGCGTGATCCCCAGATAATTGCCTGTGAGAATACGCACCCGAACACCGCGGTCCAGTGCTTCCTGCAAGTCTCTTAAGATCATCTTCACACCCGATTCCATCAAAAAAGAGACAATGATATCGATGCGTTTTGCCTTTTTCATGCTTATTTTCAACTGATAATACAAGAAACGGCTTCTGTTTCTGTCCCCGGTCATGACATCGGTAGGTTCAATGTGTAGCTCTTCGTTTTCCCGCAATCCACTGTTATTTATTTCTTCCGCAAAATCAGATTGAGCCATCGCTCCTCACCTCTTCCCGGTCGTACATCAGATGATATCCATTGTTCTTCCACTTGTAATGCTTCTATATCACTTATGAAATCTGCGAAGGTCCTTTCAGTCATGTCGGTAAAATAACGCCCGTTTCTTTCGCCCGAAAAAGCTCCGTATTTGAAAGATGTATATATGATACCGTTTGGCTTTAATGCGGCGGTCATTTTGCGCATGACGTTGATGAGTTCGTCTTTGGGTAAGTGCAGGATAGAGGAGCATGCCCAAATGCCATCGTATTTGTCTATTGCGGATAGCTCTTGGAAAAGCATTTGGTGGACTTGTATGCCGGTATATTCAGCCGCTAGTTTACATAACTCTTCTGAACCATCTATTGCCTCTACTTGGTATCCTTGATCTAAAAAAGCCTTAGTATCACGACCGGAGCCACAGCCGAAATCTAAGATAAAGGCAGGGTGGGGTAAATGTGACAAAAAGCGTTGTTGGGTGGCGGTAAATTCTACGGATACGGTTGTGGCGTAGAACTTTGTGGCGTTTTGGTTGTAGTAGGTTAGGGTTGAGTGCATGGCAATCTACCTCGCTATACTAAAATTTCATATACAATCTGCTTGTCAACTGCAACCAAGAGAGCGCGTTAATCCTATACAAATATTTATCCTTGCAGTCTCCATAGATATTTTAAATCATCTCTAAAATCACCTTAAAAACAGAAATTTTTTCAAAAATGTTAATTCAAATAATGGGCTGAACAACACCACTCTAATTCCATTGTCAATATCCAAGAAAAATTTGTTACCTTCTTCTTATTAGAAGTCCTTTCGTTACCTATCTTGAGCTTTACTCCCATATAATCATTCTCCCAATAATGCATTTTCAATCAAACATCATATATGGCTTTTCTTTCTTGCAATCCCGCTTCACCTTTTCCGGAATAACTCCAAGGAAATAATCTTCTAGCAAATTCCACATTTCTTTATTGCCAAACCCTTCCTCGTACAGATATGTTAGCATCTTAACAGAAATAAGGTGTCGCTCTGCTACGGTATCAAGCAAACGATTATTATATTTATATGGAGCATTCAGTATATTTTTCAATGCCTGAATCTGATTGATGTAGATGTATAACTGACTATTAGCTCCACCCAGCATCTCAAATGTCAAACACCCCATAGCTTCCAATATACCTAATACTACACTATATTCTTTTGTCCTATTACCATTATCATTAATAAGATATAGTTTTCCATCTTTAGTTTCTCGCTCTATTTTTCCAAGTCCATTCTCAACCCATGCAAAATATGAATTCACCGCAACATTAAACTGATACTTCGTCTTTCCTCCTATAGTTGTCTTTTCAATAGCAATCGGCGAAGATGATTTTGCAAAATTTTTTCTATAGGAATCCATCGATGCTATGACTACCTCACATATTGCCTGAGCTTTATACTTATTTATCCTACAATCGTGTTCAAGAATTTCAGCAATTTCAGATACCGCCGTATGCTCAGCTGACTGAACCTTCTTGAAAACAAATCTCTTGACAGAACCCCAAGCATTCTTAAAAACACTTGCATAATCATTATTAAATACCACACTCACACACAGCGCAGATGTCATCGGATACCTATTCACAATCTCCAGTTCTTGATTTTTTGAGTAAAGCATAAATTTAAACTTAGGGAACGAAACTGATTTATAATCTTTATTCCAAATTGTACTTAATAAAACACGACAGATATGTTTCTCTGCATCAATCACCTCTACTGTATTAGGATATCTTTCAAATAGTCTTTCTTGGACTTTCGGCTCAATCTCAAAAAAACCAATTGAAAACATCGGTATTGGCCGAACATTTATCGGGGAGAATCCAATCTTCGATTCAAAATCTTTCTGTATAAGTAAAAGTGCCGTCTTTACCTTGTTTATATTACTATCCTCATCGCTAATGGGAGACCCAAAAATATATGAAAAATTTTCGGCATCCAGTAGCATCGTATTCCTTTTTTTTGTAAGGTCTCCTCTCCTTCCTCCCTGCATACTCTGCTGATATAGCTCATCTATCTTCTCAATTACCTTAATCAGCTGATAATGCTGAATGGTTGATAATCCATGCAAGCGATTAATATGTTTAAAGTCCTTTGGGTTATAATGGTAATAAGCCTCTCCGCGCAGATTTTCTTGTCTTGCAGCACGCCCTATCTCCTGCACATAATCGCAAACATTTCCTGTAGGTGCAAAATGTACAACTAGTTCAATATCGTTAATATCAATACCCATGCCAAACGCCTTTGTCGCAAGCATCACTAATTTATTCTTCGCATAGAAATTTTCATAATTCTCCTGTTTTTTATCCTTGCTAAGTGTGCCATAATACACAGCTATTCTCTCTATTTCTTGTTTTTTCTCCAGATACTCATAGCACCTTTCGATAAGTGCAACGGTCGGGAAATAAATAAGTGTCTTCTTATTCGTTACTATAGCCCGTTTTAGAATTTTTTCTATCTGTTCGAATTTATCAAGCTCGTACTCAGCTCTCTCCCCTTTCTCCTTCTTCGTTCTATCGATGACAATATCAATATCTTCACGCTTAACATACCCGAGATATGTAATCGGACTTAACATATGCAAACTGTTTATTGTTTCCGTATACATATCTTCAAGACCATGATATATTGCGGTTGCTGTAAATGAGGCAATTACAAAGGATCTCTGCTTCTTTTCTATCTGTTTCTTTCTGAGCTTCCTGATATGATCTCCCAAATACCAATAATCCGGTCGAAATTGTTTTCCCCATGTAGTCACGATATGCGCCTCATCAATAACTATCATTCCTATCGTGCGGTCACCGATAAGTTGTTCAACGTCGCTCCTACTTAACAATGTTTCAGGTGAAATATATAGGATATGATACTGTCCATCAGAGACCTTATCAATAATGTCTTGTTTGATAATTGGTGATATATCTGAATTTATGGTTTTAGCATGATTATATTTTTTCAATTCAAGGTTTTTAACTTGATCATTCATAAGTCCAATCAACGGCGATATTACTATCGTCAGAAGATTATACTTTTCTGCAAGATATATCGCTGGCACCTGAAACATAACCGACTTTCCGGCACCAGTCGGCGCAGTCACAAACATATCTCTAAAGTCCTTATCCTCTCCACAATTTTCAACCTGTTGGACAAGATTAGATATTATGTTTTCCTGTGAAACGTAAATCACCTCTTTCTTTCCTCTTTCCAATTCTCGCATATCATAAACCGGAAGATTTCTATATGAATCATATCCCCAATACTTTTTCAAAATATCACTATACTCTGATTTATGTTCAAATTCATTTTCTACCGCCTGTACCTGAACATAAAAAATATCCGTATAATCCTTCCAATAATATCCTGCTAAAGAAATATGGTCTCTTAATCTATTTACATCTCCTGTATAATTTGACACCCTTACGTATAATTCATCTGGAGCAGAAAATAGTTTCTGAACAAAATCAATATAATCAGCCTCTTCGATCAGGTCACACTCCAAAGCATTCTCGTTCTGAACTGATATGATTTCCGTCTTTTTTGCTTCAAAAACATTGATTTTTGTTACCTTACTGCTTGATAGTGCAGTAGGCACACTATAAACCCCCATAAGATACCCATTATATTCTTTAAGACCATCAAAAATAGAAACATATTCATCTATATCTCCGATGTATGTATCATCATTCTCCTCGACTTCTGATTCTTCAAAATGAACCAACAACCCTCTCCTTATCTCAGCAGGGAAACAATCTTCAACGGGATACTGCTCCATATAAATATTATTATCAAGGACATAGATTTCCTTGTATTGTGCTATCATAAAGTCAGCAAGAAGCAAAAATTCTTCATATGAAACATACGACCGCTTGCCATATATGGTAATGAAATATCCCATCTTGTTTTCAATCACTTGGTCAAGCGAAATCCTCTCTATTGCGTGATCCACAATTGAAAGCGGTATCCCCTTTAATACAACAAGCGTTTTTTCATTCACGTTTAACTTGCTAATCTTTTCCATGACCTGATTTGATATAACTGAACCATTCATGATGCTCCTCCAATCATTAATCCAAATAATCTTTTATTTTTCTTGACCTTGATGGATGTCTTAATTTTCTTAGTGCTTTTGATTCTATCTGTCGAATTCTCTCACGAGTCACATTAAACTTTCTCCCAACTTCTTCTAAGGTTCTATTCCGCCCATCCTCTAGTCCAAATCTAAGGTTTATAACCTTCTGTTCCCGTTGTGTCAAAGTACTTATTATTGACTTTAACGCACGTCTCAATTCTAGATCAACCACAATATCCTCCACCGACATAATTTCTTCTTCCGGAATCATTTCTCCCAGTTCGACATCCTCTTCATCCCCTATTGGTGCGTTCAATGATGCATAGCGAAGATAGTTTTTCTTTAATATTAAACACTCCCTTACTCTTTCTTCCGACATTGATAACTCTTCTGAAATCTTTTCAATTCTCTCCTCTATGCTCAATTCAATATACTGACTCTCTATTCTAGCCACCTTATTTATGCGTTCCATCATATGAACCGGTATTCGTATTGCATAACCATTGTCCATGATTTCCCTTGAAATCGCCTGCTTTATCCAAAAGACCGCGTATGTACTAAATACATTTCCTTGGTCTATTTCAAATTTTCTTGCTGCTTTAATCAACCCTATAAAGCCTACTTGTTCCAAATCTTCAAAATCCAATCTGTTTCCATACCTTTTTTGGTAAGCAACAACATACTTATCGACCAGCTTTTTATTCTTCACACATAAGTCCTGTGCAGCCTGCATATTTCCCTGTTGAATAAGTGTACATAAAATTTCATTTGATTGTCTTATGTTCCGGTTTATTACAAGGCTTTCTCCCTCTCTCTCTAAATAATGACTATCCTTAAAAAGTCCCTCATCATACAAGATCTGAAAATCTTTTATTTCATCCTCGTCTAATTCTTCATCTGCGTCAAGAATATATACCTCTTCTTCATCAACTAAATTGATACCGTTTCTATAGAGGATTTCCGAAATGGTATATTGCTCTTTTAAGGAAAGCATATCATATATGCTATCAAATTGTTTATATGTGATCGATCCATCTTTCACATATGGTTGTGCCATACTAAGAATTATTTCTTCATTCATATACTATTCCCCTGCTGTCGCATCCACATAACATAATCTTCGCAATCGTTAGTGACCTTTTTTATAAAATTCCCCATTTTTGTCTACGGATTCCTTAAGGTGATGACCAACGTATCAATGGCACGAGTCAAAGGAATCATTGCCCAATTATATAGATACTTTTTCTTTCGTTCCTCTGGCCTTTCTATTGCATATATTTCAGCATACCATATGTACTGTCCAATAATAAGGACTTGATTGTCTTGGTTATTGTCATCAATAAAATCCACAAAATCAATAAATAACTTTTCATTCACCTGCATAGACCCGTATATGAAAGACGCATAAATTATTCCGTTTGATTTCAATACATCAGCCGTTTTACACATAACATTAACCAATTCACGAAGTAGAAAATACAATATAAACAAATATACTTAAATATCAACTTATTTATCTCTTTCAGACAATTCATCTGAACCATCGCTAACATCTTGGATGGTGTTTTCAAAAATTTGTTCAGCAATCACCCGAACGCATTCTTCGGTATTTTTCATAACTTCTTTTGACCAAAAATGAATAGGTGTCCATCCCATACACAAAAGTTCTTGATTATTACGAATATCTCTTTCCATGTTCTCTTCAATTTTTTCAATCCAATATTCTCGGTTACGTTTAAGTTTTGTCTTTCGCTTATCCCAGTCAAATCCATGCCAGAATTCTCCATCAACAAATACAGCTATATGATATCTTAGAATAGCAATATCCGGAGAACCAGGCAATTTACGATAATTCAAACGATATCGATAACCAATATTCCAAAGAAGTTTCGCAAGTTTAACTTCCGCATCTCCATGTTTTAATTTAATTTTTGACATTCTCTGAGAAGTTGTTCTATCAGTATCGTAACTTTTGGGATGCTTCATAATCTACCATTCTTTCAGTTCAAAAAACCTTCGATTCACAAAATCATATCTTCCTAATATGATATGATTCGGCTTCAACTAGCCAGTCATCAGATTCCATGATTTCATTTGCCGGATTATTGATAATTATCGGTGTATAGTCAGCACGATTTACCTTTGCCAAATCAATCAAATATAAATAATATTGTTTCCCTTTGAGTTTAGCCGTTTCATATTCATTTGTTGACCAGAAGAATCCATTTCTCGAAATTGCTTTAACTTCAATGTATCGATCAAAATATGTTGACTGATTTGCTTCAAACGAAATTATGTCATATCCTGCGGATACATCCACATTTGAAATAATACGAATCTTTGCGACCAATTCAAGATTAGTGATTCTTTTTCTTTCATAATTAAGGGCAAATTCCTCCGCCTTGGCTCCTGCAATAGCGTTGTTTTCTATTTTTGCCTTTAACTGTTCTAAAGTAAATGTACGAACAGTTTCCTTGCAAAATCGTGAAACTATTTCTTCAAATGTAGAATTGACATACATAGTATTCCTATGATTGTCTCGATCAACATTGAGAAACCCCTGACTAATTAAAACATTTCGGATTGCAGAATACGCCAACGGTAAGTGTTCATTATGAAATGTGATACGGCATTCCTCAACATCATAAGCAAACATATCAGTTTTGAAAATACCTGTTTCAAATAGAGCCTTTACGGTTCGCTTTATTAGCTCGTTATTAAGCACATCATCTGAATCCAGATATTTATACAAGGATTCATTAACAGCTATAACTTCACCCACTGTAATCCATGTAAAACTCGTACAATACGTCAAAAGAGCATCATAAAACAACTGATACCCAGCAGGCGCATGAGAACAAATCACACTTAAATCATGCGGTAAAAGTGCTCTGTCCCCTATAATATTACGAAGCAGAAATAGTATGTCCTCTTTTCTGCCTGGATACTTAAGATTTTTTAGTTCGTTTAACATAGTCCTTTATCAACGCCTTTATGTCTTCATCGCCCATCCCATCAGCAATATTATCAAACAAAGGAATAGGCATTTTTTCCATTATTTCAGTCATACGTTTTTCTTTTTCCGCTAACCTATTATCAATCGTTTCATCTACAGAATCTTTTGAAAGAATATAATAGTAATTTGTTTCAGTTCCCGGTTTTAGTCCATATCTATGTATTCTATCCTTTGATTGCACAAAGTGCGCAGCATTAAAGGACCGCTCAATATAAATAGCATTATGACATGCTTTATGTAGCGAGATCGATTCTGCTACAGCAAATGGATTTGCTATAATAACTTTATATGGACATTCAGGAGACTGAAACTCTCTTACCACCCGCTCACGTGTAATAATTTGACTTTCTGAATCTTCATCATTATCTCCTTTTTCGACTGGTATTGCTCCATAAAGTTCCTGACATACAATTCCACAGCTTTCAAGAAAAGACTTAAGTTCTAAAATAGTGTGAACAAACGTAGCCCAAATTACAACTTTACTCTCGTTTGAAATTATCTTTTGAACCAATTCCCTTACTGCAATATATTTTGATGGAATTTCCAATGTTTCATATTCCATGATCGACTTAAGGATTTCTGAATCATCAACTGCTTGATAAGCTTCACGTGGACACTCATCATCTTGAATAAATTCATACAATGGAGTTTTCAGCATAGTTGGGTTTGTTGCCGCCTGCATAAGACGAATCATCCTTGCCTGCACCAACATGGCTTTAAACTTTGATGAAGTATCAACGCCTCCCTCGCTAATCATCGCGTCAACATATTTCTTTTCTATAAAATCGTAGATTCGCTGCTGGTAAGATCCCATAGAAACATATATCGGAGGATGAATCGTTGCAGGAGGGATGTTCAAATCGCTTTTCCTAATACGTATAAAAAACGGAGAAATATTACTGATTAGGCGATTAACTCGATCTGCGTCTCCCTTCACTGTAATGTCCCGAAGTTGATTAATCTCAAAACCAGTAACATTTTTAGTCGGCCAGATAAACTTGAACATATTATACAAATCTTCATATCCATTTGGTGCAGGTGTACCTGTCAAAACAATACGTGACCGACAGAATTTTGATAATTCCAAAATAGCTTGTGCAGTCACTCCCCCTGAAGTGTTCTTGACTTTATGCGCTTCATCTAAAACCATCATAACTTTGTTATATCGAAGAAAATAACCAAGTTCTTCTTGCACCGAAACTACAGAAGCATATGAAATAAGTGTTAATTCAGATGGACTTTTGGAATACAAGTAGTCTTGCTTATCCTCTTTGCTGACCCCACCAATCAGCCTCTTTACAGACGGATGATGACCAAAACAATCCTGATACTCCGCTTCCCATGGTCCGAAAGAGCTAAGTGGACCGACAATAAGCAAACGCTCAACATATTTAGAATCAGTTTTCGGCAGATTATGTAAATACGCATACGCTCCATATACAATGCTCGTCTTGCCTGCCCCTGGAACGGAAAAATTACATGCATTCTGTGAAAAAGCCATATGATACGCTGCAAGCAATTGAAGCGGATATAACGAACGAGCTGACAAATTCTTCAAAACAGACTCCGTAAATGCTTTGAATTGTTCCGCATCACAGTCATTATTCCTAATATGCAATGCTCTCTGAGAGAACTCTGAAAATTTTCGTTCCTCTTCGTAAAAATCCAAAAGTATCTGCTCGGAACTTTCTGTTTGTATTTCCTGAAAACCATACTTTTTCAGCATATCCCGGATTGAAGTCAAAATTATTACAGGCTCATTATCCTCAAATGGTATCACGATTCTGTCCTGCTCAACTTGTGGATGAAGATAGTCTTTAACATACCTCCACGCAAAACGATGGCCACTTAAAGCACCTATATCTCCCAGTAAATATATTTCTTTCTTTGAAGAATTGAAATCGATAGAAATCGTTGCCATGACATTATCTCCGTTCAAGTTGTTTCTTCATTTCCCACGAAATACGACCAATATCTTTAATCATTTCTCTAATATGAGGATCATCAAAAAACGACTCTTGATTCATATCAACTGCTTGCAACGCACTCAATGCTCTTTCTAGTAAATCCGCCGGCTTATTAGCAGCTCGTTTATCTTCAAGTTTTCGAGTATGACGTTGAAGATTGCCTTTTAAATGATTCTTTGCTTGTTCTACCCAATCACTATCACGACTTCGAAGTAATATACTTAAATCTTCATCTGGGTGGTTCT
>JAAUZY010000028.1 GCA_014804355.1 Lachnospiraceae bacterium | reverse complement strand
TTTTTCTTTGTATTTTAATAACTCAATGAAGGAGGGAAAACATTGGATTGTAAAGTTTCGATTAGAAAATGTAAGAGCCAAAAGAAATATTTGGCGGAGCAGATTGGCGATGATTTCTGGGAGTGGAATGGGAAAAAAATTTTAATTTCTGCACCAACCGGAATGGGGAAAACGACGTTTGTCGTCAGGGTTTTATTAGATCATCTAAGGAAGCGGGGAAAAAAACTTCTGATTCTTTGCAATCGGCGCTTGCTTCGGCTGCAATATTGGAACAGCATTNTCGANCAATTTGNAAGTTACGCTGAAATTGAGGAGTGTGTTACGATTATCACCTATCAGCAATTNGCGGAAATGTTAAAACAAAAAANATCGNTAAAGCGATATTTTGAANGNTNTGAACNAATTGTANGTGANGAATGNCATTANTTNTATTCAGACTNCGATTTTAATGGTTTNGGCACCTATGCGTTACTGCAGGAGATTGTCGGTGCTGGTGCTTTGAAGACGATGATTTTTATGTCGGCAACGATGGAGGAAGTGAAGCCGCTTATTGTGCAGACNCTNAAAAATNGTTTNNGCAGGTTNTCGAGAACGGAAAGNAATATGAGAATTAAAAAAGAAAATGAGGAAATTCTGGAATATGATTTCACTGAATTNGCNGATTACAGCCGTTTTCATTGCATATATGTCCAAGACATGGAAAGCATGTGCGATATCCTTGTTNAATCGCCNAAAAAGNCAGTGATNTTCNTNAATAANAAAGAAAANNGTNTTGANNTNATGGANCGGATGATTAGGANACNAAAAATCGAAAAAANGNANATTNCAATNTTNAATGCNGAAAACATGGANATCAATNGCGATGTNGTTCAGANCCTTGTTATAAGNAATCGGNTGCTGCCCAAAATTCTCATAACNACNGCNGTNCTAGATAACGGAGTTTCNATTCATGATCAGGAAGTNGGAAATGTGATGATTGAGACNGAATCNAAAANAGAATTTTTGCAAATGCTNGGGCGAATAAGATCCGAAAGTACAGGNGNATGCAACCTTTATTTTGTCCAGCGCGATAAGAGCGAATTTGCGAAANGNAAAANNAAATATGAAAAAGATTTGNAAGAGTTTAGAAAANCTCNCNATTNATNCNCTGAGGAAAAACAGANATTTTTNCNTACAGGAAATGATGNGTGATGGAGAACTGGCAGAATTTTACAAGANNGCANTNNTATGGATGAAATTTNANAGCCAATTTTANANCNGGCCGGANAATGAANCATACNNTNATCAATTTAGAGTCAGATCTTTATATAAATGAATTTGCCAANCGCAAGATCGGCGATATGTANGTNGCAGAAAGTCGGTTTTATGCACTTGCGGTGTCTAATCCTTTGGACGTTGCATTTGAACAAATGGGNTGGATTGGAAAGAAGGANGANGAATTGCAAATTTTGGAGTCAGAATATAGGAAGAAAAGAGAAGAGAAATTNATNGAAAAACTTCTTTCNGTACAAAANATTACGCTGGANGATTTAAAGGTTATAAANGAAGAAGTNGTNAAAGAATATCATNAAGATTTTTTNNCAGATATTTTGGCNAAAAATGGNACNATCTCAAATGAAAAATTGANNTTACTTTGNGAGCGGTATAATNTGGAGTTTTTTACAGAGGAAAATNCNNAAAATCGTAAGCAAATATACACTATAAGACGNAANAAGGAGGATAAAACACATGAAAGCAAATGAAATTCCGATTTGGGAGAAGTACACATTAACAATCGATGAGGCGGCGNTGTACTTCCGCATTGGACAAAAGCGNCTTCGTCAGATAGCGGCGGAGAATCCTGACGCNGATTTTTTACTGTTAAANGGTAACNGAGTNCAAATCAAAAGAAANCTNTTTGAGAAATTCATTGACACAANGACAGGTGTTTAAGAAAATGGCGTAATTTNATGACAAATCGGACACTGATGTGGTAAAATGATAAAGCCATGTCGGAGTCCGATTTGCATCTATGGGTTGATGTAATGGAAAGGAGTTCGATAAAATGAGTGAAAAAAGGAGAGATAGCAGAGGCAGGATTCTCCGTAATGGGGAAATCCAGATGNCGGATGGAAGATACCGCTATAAGTACATAGACAGTTTCGGAGAAGCGCGATATGTTTACTCATGGAGATTGGATAGGAATGACAGAACACCTGCAGGGAGGAAGCCGGAGCCTTCTTTAAGAGAAAAGGAAAAACAGATCACAGCGGATATATTTGACCAGATTGTACCGGATGGAGGCAGGATGACTGTTATTGCACTTGTTCGGAAATACATATCTTTGAAAACAGGTGTGCGTCCTTCTACTGAGGCCGGGTACAGGACGGTGCTTAATCTTCTGGAAAAGGAAGAATTTGGGCACANGCGAATTGANAAGGTCAAACTTTCTGATGCAAAAGTATGGCTGATACAGCTACAAAAGAATGGCAGGGGATTTAGTTCAATTCGTACTATACGTGGAATTTTACGCCCGGCNTTTCAGATGGCTGTGGANGATGACCTGATCAGGAANAATCCGTTTGGNTTTGAACTTGCTACGGTTATNTACAATGACAGTGTTACCAGAGAGGCACTTACNAGAGANCAGGAACGNAAATTTCTGCAATTTGTAAAGGAAGACAAGCATTTTAAGAAATATTATGACGGAATCTATATCTTATTGAACACGGGGCTGCGCATTTCAGAATTTGTAGGACTGACCAAAAAAGATATTGATTTCAAGGAAATGAAGATCAATGTAGACCACCAGCTTCAACGCTACAATGGAATCGGATATAAGATAGTGGAGCCGAAAACTGACAGCGGAGTCCGGCAGATTCCTATGACACCGGAAGTGGCAGAGTGCTTTCGCAGGATCATGAAAGCGCGNGCAAANCCAAAGAAGGAGCCGATCATTGATGGTTATGCCGGATTCCTGTTTCTTGATAAGGACGGGCACCCGATGGTAGCCATGCACTGGGAGAAATATTTCCAGCATATCTGCCANAAGTATAATAGGATATACAGGGCACAGATGCCGAAAGTGACACCGCATGTATGCAGGCACACGTTCTGTTCNAGGATGGCGGCGGCACGTATGAATCCCAAAACGCTGCAGTATATAATGGGGCATTCAGATATTGGTGTTACNTTGAANACTTATACGCACTTCGGATTTGAAGAGGCTAGTGAGGAAGTNCGCAGAATATCAGTTGGAGAGTAAANTAGAACATGAAAAAATGCGAGGTGCAAAACTGAATTATTTACACCCGGATTTGCACCTTTTNCTTCCAAAGATATAGGAATTTATATGNAGTAATGCCCNGAAGAANCAANGAACAAAGNGANCNNAAAANCNNTGAATTTCCAGNAAATATNNGGNTTTGCGAGAATATGAAAGGATATAGAAAACAATGATNAAAATANTNTTNGTCTGCCACGGCAACATCTGCCGCAGCACCATGGCCGAGAGCGTCATGACCCATCTGGTGAAACANCGCCANNTNGAGCACCAATTCCAAATNGCNTCCGCGGCCACCAGCAGAGANGAAATAGGCAACAGNCCACACTANGGTACNGTCAACAAGCTCCGCTCCGTAGGCATTCCGGTTGTTCCGCACCGCGCGGTACAGATGACGAGANCGGATTACGANAAATACGACTATCTCATCGGTATGGATGATGCCAANATCCGCAACATGACCAGAATTGCGGGTGGCGATCCGGAGAATAAGATACACAGGCTTTTNGAATATGCCGGGANNAGCAGNGCGATTGCCGATCCNTGGTATACGGGAGAATTTGACGTAACTTACGATGANGTNTTAGANGGCTGCGAGGCATTNCTGGATTATNTGACAACATCATAANTGCTCCATATTTNCAAGTTTGCAACGAGTTTTCCGAAGATACGCAGTATCTCACGGGAATAACTCATAATCTCGCAATAGAAGGAAACTCAATTTAAAAAGAACAGCCGATAGGTAATAGATGGCTGTTCTTTTTGATGAGTTTGCGAAGCAACCCTGCGAAGTTCAAATTTTTTCGGATATGGACAACGGGGAAGCGCATAAATTGTAAGAAGCAGGCAGGGGAAGCCGGGGCTGAACTGCCACAGAACAGAAAGAAGCGATTACATGAAAAGGACTGCAGGGATCGGCAGTGGAATATTGATCGGCTTTATTCTGTGGATGATAATTTACGGCATTGGAGGAGGCAGAGGCATTTTTTCCATGCAAAAAGAGAAAGAGCCGGACACGGAAGAGATGTCTGCGGATGGCGTGATCGTTATGGCGGGTTCTACCGCGATGGAGAATCTTTCCGGTGTTCTGGCGGAGGGTTTCATGGCTGCTTATCCGAATATAGCGGTTACCGTGGAATTCACGGGTTCGTCGGCGGGAATTGAATCGGTGCTGGCCGGACGCGCAGATATCGGTAATTCATCCAGAAGGCTGCGTGAGGAAGAGCTTAATGCGGGTGCGATAGAGCATGTGGCGGCGATTGACGGGATCGCGGTGATCACGCACCCTTCTAATGCGGTTGAGGGATTGACCATGGAGCAGTTAAGAGATATCTATGCGGGCAGGATCAGAAACTGGAAGGAAACGGGCGGCGCAGACGAAGTGATAGTGGTAGTGGGACGGGAAGCGGGAAGCGGTACACGGAGTGTCTTTGAGGAAATAATAGATATGCAGGATCTCTGTACATACGCCAACGAAATGGACTCTTCCGGTGCGGTTATGGCGCGGGTTGCGGCGACTCCGGGCGCGATCGGTTATGTTTCGATAGACATACCGGACGATACAGTACGGATTCTGGCGCTGGACGGCCGGCTGCCTACACAGGAAGAGATACAGGGTGGCGGATATCGGCTCAGCCGCCCTCTGATCATGGTGACCGACGGTGCGGTCTCGCAGCAGAGTGCGGCAGTGCGTGAGTTTATTTCCTATATTCACTCAGAAGAGGGAAGGCAACTGATCGAATCGGTCGGGCTGGTTACGCCGCCGTATGATGAATGCGCAGAAAAGAGGGTTTTATGAGGTGGAGAATATATCGGGTGTTTTCGGACGGCACAGCCGATGAAAGGCGCAAGCATGCGGTGGAAAGTGTTGCACAGGCAGTTTTTGCGGCATGTGCGTTCTGTTCGATATTTGCGGTTGCCGCTATCGTGTTTTACATGGCGGCCAATGGGCTGCCGGCGGTTTTCCGACTGGGCATCAGGGATATCTTATTCCTTGCGGAGTGGAAACCGACTGCGGATGTACCGTCCTTTGGTATACTTTACATCGTGCTGACATCGGTTGTCGGCACGACGGCTGCCATTGTGATTGCGGTGCCGGTCGCATTACTCACGGCGGTTTTTATTGCGGAAATAGCGCCGGATCGTCCGGCCGCAGTGGTGAGAGGGGCGGTGGAGTTATTGGCGGGAATTCCTTCGGTAATTTACGGACTGTTGGGATTAATGATTCTGAATCCGTTTATGTACAGGATAGAGCAGAACCTGTTTCGCGGATCGGAAAGTCATCGGTTTACGGGCGGTGCCAATCTCTTAACGGCGGTACTGGTGTTAGCAATTATGATATTGCCGACGGTCATACATATCAGTGAGGCGGCGATCCGCGCGGTGCCGATGCAGCTTAAAGCCTCATCCCTTGCGCTGGGAGCATCTCAGGTTCAGACGATCTGTAAAGTGACCCTGCCGGCGGCGAAATCCGGAATCGTCACGGCGGTGGTGCTGGGAGTCGGCAGGGCTATGGGGGAAGCCATGGCTGTCGGGCTGGTGTCGGGCGGGTCTGTGAACTTTCCGCTGCCTTTTTGCTCGGTCAGATTTCTTACCACGGCAATTGTCAGCGAGATGGGATATGCCGGCGGATTGCACAGACAGGTACTGTTTACGATCGGGCTGGTATTGTTTGCTTTTATCGTAGCGGTCAATGTGACATTGAACGGGATATTTGCCAAAAGTGACAGGGAAGGAACCGGGAAGCCATGAGTAAGAGACGGCTTGCGGACATTTTTATACTGGGAATGATCTATCTTGCGGCATTTTTTTCCGTGATTCTGTTGGCGGGCATTATCGGCTATGTGTTTGTCAGAGGGATTCCCACTGTCGGCTGGTCTTTCTTAACTACCGTATCAAGCATTATACGGGGAACCGTGGGGATTGCGGGCAACATCGTGAATACGCTTTATATCGTGGTGTTGACGCTTCTGATCGCAGTGCCCGTCGGTGTAGGAGCGGCGGTCTGGCTGAATGAATACGCGAGAAGGGGCAGGCTCGTTCGGCTGATCGAATTTGCCCTGGAGACGCTGGCGGGAATACCGTCTATTGTGTTCGGTTTGTTCGGCATGATGTTTTTCGGGACGACATTGGGTCTGGGATACTCGATTCTGACGGGAGCGCTGACACTTACGATCATGGTACTGCCGTTAATTACGAGAAACACGCAGGTAGCATTACAGGCGGTGCCGGACGGGTATAGGGAAGGGGCGCTCGGCATGGGCGCCGGCAAGTGGTACATGATACGTACGGTGTTACTTCCTACGGCATCATCGGGCATTTTAACCGGAGTGGTTCTGGCGGTGGGACGGATCGTGGGTGAGTCGGCGGCACTGCTTTTTACGGCAGGCAGCGGGTATCTGCTGCCACAAAAGGGAATGGGATTGGTGCGGAAGATCATGGAGTCAGGCGGGACGCTTACCGTGCAGATGTATCTGAGTATGTCTAAGGGGCAGTATGACGTGGCCTTCGGCATTGCTGTAGTACTGCTGTGCATTGTCATGCTGATTAATCTTATAGTGAGTAGAATGTCGAGGTTTATGGTGCATTATGGCTGCCGTTAAGATCAGAACGGATCAATTAAACATATACTACGGAAATAGTCATGCGCTTCGGGATGTTTCCGTTGCACTTTATGCCGGGACGGTCACAGCGCTGATTGGGCCTTCCGGCTGTGGAAAGTCTACCTTCCTGAAAACGTTGAACAGAATGAATGATCTGATCGATAATGTGAAGATTGAGGGCAGTGTATATCTTGACGGGAAAGATATCTATGTGGCGGGAGTGGATGTGGCGGGACTTCGCCGGAGAGTGGGGATGGTGTTCCAGCAGCCGAATCCTTTTCCCATGAGCGTCTATGACAATGTTGCCTACGGACCGAGGGTGCATGGAATCAGGGACAGAAAGCAGCTTGACGGGATTGTGGAGCGCAGTCTGCAGGAGGCGGCGGTATGGGAGGAGATGAAAGACCGGTTAGAACGGCCGGCATTGGGATTATCAGGCGGACAGCAGCAGAGATTGTGTATTGCACGCGCACTGGCGGTGGAGCCGGAGGTGCTGCTTATGGATGAGCCGACTTCGGCGCTTGATCCGGTTTCAACCATGCGGGTAGAGCAGCTAATGCGTGATTTAAAGAAGCGGTATACGGTGGTAGTGGTGACGCATAATATGCAGCAGGCAGCGCGGGTATCGGATCATACGGCCTTCTTCCTCGGAGGAGAGGTGATAGAGTGTGCTCCCACCTATAAGATTTTCTCACACCCGGACAAACAGCGGACGAGGGATTATATTGACGGGAGATTCGGATAGCGCCTTATTTTGTTTGGCAGTTCTATTTATCGAAAAGGGATGAAAAACCAACTTTCTTCTTGCATAATATAGGATAATATATTACTATAATACAGTGACTTGAAAGTGAAATAAATCTATATGAGGTGAGAGGAGAAGTTGTCAATGTGGACAAGAGCGGAACTGAAAGATAACGCTAAGAAGTTTTTTAAATTCAACTATTGGAAGATGGTGTTAGTTGCACTCGTGCTTACGATGGTAGGTGGTGGAGGATCTTCTGTCAGCAGCAGTTATACGCAAAGAACATCGAATAATTACAGATACGGTTCCATGTCTTCTGCGGAAATGGTCGGCTTTATCGTTGGCTTTATGGTAGTGATGCTGGTAGTCATGGTGATCGGATTTGCGGTATCGGCATTTCTGTTGAATCCGCTTGTAGTCGGTGCGCAGCGTTTCTTTGTGGTCAGCCATTATCAGAAGGCGGAGCTGGGCGAATTGGGTTATGCTTTCTCCAACTCTTACATGAATGTGGTTAAGACCATGTTCTTAAGAGCATTATATGTTTTCTTATGGTCGTTGCTGCTTGTGGTACCCGGTATCATCAAAGGGTATGAATACCGTATGATTCCGTATATATTGGCAGAGAATCCGGGGATTGATACCAAGGAAGCTTTCGCGATGAGTAAGCAGATGATGGACGGCAATAAGTGGAATGCGTTCGTGCTTGATCTGTCGTTCTTCGGCTGGATCTTCTTAAGCTTATTTACCTGCGGCATTTTGGCAATTTTCTATGTGAATCCGTATATTTATATGACCAATGCAGAATTGTATGTGGCATTAAAAGAGATCACCTTCGGCAATGCACCGACGGGGTATCAGAACGGAGCAGGATACCAGAACTATCAACCAAATCAAGGCTTTCAGAATTATCAGGGGTATCAGCCGAATCAGGGATATCAGGATTATCAGCCGAACCAGAACTACCAGCAGAATCAAGGCTGGCAGAACAGTCAGGGATATCAGAATGTTCCGAACAGTCAGCAGGGGCAGAATTACCAGAGTGGCACAGGTTATCAGGATATGAATCAGCAAAACGGCGGACAATCCGATAATGGGCAACAGGACGATAATTTCCGGATGTAATATTATGATTGTATACTGGTCGTAGTATGTAAGACGTGCATAGAATGCGCATAGTAATATAATAACGTATGTAATGAAAAGCTTTGCCATCGAACGGCAGAGCTTTTTGCTATGAACGGCAGTTTTTATGTCGTAAAAGGCATGTGGAAAGGCTACTTTTTCCTTATGAAAACAGCAAAAATATCCGATAAATATATTGATAAAACGGATTTTACGCGTGGAAGACAAGGAGGTTACTATGCAGATCAGAGCAAAAGCGAATGAGAATCAGATTATTAACACCGCCGGCGCAGCGCGGGAAAGAGCCGCGCAGAGAGAAGGGAAACAGTTCGGTAAGAATGGCAGGAAAAGTATCTTTGCGGGCGATATAGGAGTGCAGCAGGACAGTATTACACTGCGCAGACAGCGTGCCCAGAAGAAAGCGCTGAAGATCGTAAGCGATGCATGGAATGGTGACAGGAAGATCGATCAGAATATGATGGAGGTCAGGGATAGGGCCGCACAGTTAAACGCTGAAAAGAAGGAAAATCTCGATATTATAGCAGAAGGAGAAGCGAAGAAAGAAGCGTTACGGCAGCAATACGGAGTTTCCGCGGATTCGCAGGAACAGAAGGAACTGGAACTGCTGCAAAGAGCGGAGGATGCAAAGTATGAGCGTAAGAATTATCTGCTGACGGAGGATGAGTGGAAACAGGTTGAGGAGTTAAAGAAGAGGCAACTCAGTGAGGAAGATCAGGAGTTGTTGCGTAAGAAGGCTCTGTCTGAGGACTCTGCAACCGGCGTACAGCTTACGGATGAGGAAAAGGAAAAGGTCGCACAGCTGGAGGCAAGGGAAGACAGACTTACGGAATATCAGGAACGTTGTCTTGCGATTGATAAGTTTCAGCGTACTTATGAGACGAGAAACCAACAGATCGATGAGGAACTTGCGGGATGTTATGCGACGATACGTGCGACCAGACTGGAGCGTTTGAAATATCATGGAATGGTGGATGCGCAGAAGCAGGCCGATGAAGTGATGGAAGCCGCCGGCAAGGAGATCCTCGGAATGATGATCGAAGAGGCGAAAGAGCACGTTGATGAGGAGTTGGAAGAGCCTCGTGAGGAAGCAAAAGAGAAGGCGGAGGAGAAAGCCGAAGAGGAAGAGAAGATTGCGGAGCGCAACGAGAAGAAAGAGGAGTTGGAAGCGCAGATCGATGCGGCTCATGAGCGCAGTGAGGAGCAGGAGGAATTGCGCAGGGAAGCGGAGGAGCGTTCCAGAGAAGATGCGGAGCTATTGGAGACTATGATCGACGCCGGCGTGGGCAATGTGGGTAATGTTTCCGATATCCAGTCCGAGATTAAGACTATGCTTCATAAGATGAAGCTGTTGGAAGAGGATCTGAAGGGAAGTACGGTGGACGATCAGCTTTAGGTTGGATGTGCTCTGTTTGTGACAAAAATATATTGTTTCGTGACATATCAAAGAATAAAATTCATATGTATGCCGATATAATATCAGGATGGTGAATTTTGCTTTCCTGCGCCGTGACATGTGAAGTACATGGAATCCGCGCATAAATTGCCGCAGATATGAAAGGCGGCAGACTGAGGATATGAGGGAAACATGAGAATAGCGATTTGCGATGACGATGTAAGAGGGAGAGAAAGGATTCGCACCTTGCTTGAGAAGGAATTTTCTCAGGCGCAGACAAGAGAGTTTGATTCAGGGATGAAGCTATTAGAAAATGTTGAGGAAGGATGGCAGCCGGATATCGTGCTTCTGGACATTGCTATGGAGGGAATGGACGGCATGGAAACGGCGAGAAGGCTTAAAGAGCGCTCGGATGCCATCCTGATTTTCGTGACAGGGGTGAAGGAGCAGGTATTTCAGGCATTTGATGTCGGTGCATTCCATTATTTGATGAAGCCAGTGGATCATAATAAAATGACAGATGTTTTGAAACGTGCTGCTCAGGAAGTGGAGAAGAGGCAGGCAGCTCCCAGATATCTGTTGGTCAAGACGGAGGGAAGCCATCGAAGGGTTCCGGTGGAGGATATTCTCTATGTGGAGAACAGCGGACGTAAGGTGATCCTGCATATGAAGACAGGTTGCTTGGAATACTATGAACGGATGAATCATCTGGAAGAAGTGCTTGGTGAGGGATTCTACCGTTGCCACAGAGGATATCTTGTGGCATTGTCTGCAGTGGATGGATACGATCACGACAGCATTATCGTAGGAAATGGGGAGAAAATCTATCTGGCTAAGCAGAAATACAGCGAGTTTGTTAAACTTTACTGTAAGTATTTAAAGGAGTGAAGCGATGACGGAGATAGTGCTTGATCTGATGGAACAGTTGGTGAGAGCAGGGCTGTTATTGTTTTTGTGCAAAGATATTATGCAGTTGAAGGAGAAGTATCGTTCCGTCGGAAGGGTACTTTTTTTCATGCAGGCATTTCTTCTCAGTTATTGGTTGTCAAATTCGATGTGGGTGAACCGTGTACTTTATATGAATGAAGCCGGGGAAATGAATAACAGTAGTTATAGTATTATGAAATTGATATGTATTTTCATGAGCAGCTTTCTGGCGATGAATATCTTCTATCAGGGTCGATGGCAGGCGAAGCTGTATGTGCTGCTTGTGTTCTATACGGTGCAGGAGATGGCGCGGTTTACCCTGCACAGTATATGGCATTTTTCGATAATGGGATATCTGGAGTATCTGGATGAAAGACTGATTCATGAGACGATCGTTCCGGAACGGTATATGGAGATCACGAGACAGATGCAGGCCGTAAGCCTGTATGCATTTGCGGCGGGATATCTTCTGCTCATGTATATAACCCTCAAAATGTTTCGGCGGTATCAGACGGGAACCGTGACGGAGATTGACAGGCAGGGACTTCGGTTTCTCATGCTTACACCGATTATCGGCATGGCATTTGATGTGTCATGGAGGGTGTCTTTTTATACCAGAAAAGGGACAGAGATCGACTTCTTATATGAGAAACACGGCAGCATGTATGTTGTGGTGCCCACGATTGCCGTTCTGTGTCTGATCTGTATCGTTTTCAGCAGGAAGATATATGGCGAGCTGATGCGTTCGGAGGAGCATAAAAGCAGTATGCTGTTCTATAAGCAGCAGTTGGCGGATATGACAGCTCATGTGAAGGAGCTGGAGCAGCTCTATGACGGTATCCGCGGTATGCGCCATGATCTGAATAATTACGTGGCGGATATGGAGCAATTGCTGCAAGTCAGTGTGCAGAGCGGACAGATACCGGAGCGGATCGGACAGGAAGCGGAACAGTATCTGTACAGTATGCACAGGTCGGCAGACAGGTTGGCGCTGCAGTTTAGCACTGGGAACCCGGTAACGGATGTTATCTTAAATCGTAAAGGGCAGATCTGCGAGCAGGAGGATATTGCGCTGGACGGTGATCTGCTCTTTCCTTCGGATCTTGGTATAGAAGCGTTTGATCTGGGTATTTTACTTAATAACGCGCTGGATAACGCGATAGAGGCATGCAGGCGTGTGCCGAAGGAGCGGCATAGAAGCGTCCGGATTCGGGGATATGTCAAAGGACGGATGTTTTTTCTGGTGGTGGAAAATACTTGTGATGATCGGGTGTTACGGTCTGAGAAGGGGGAACTGCAAACGACGAAAATAAACGAGCAGGATCATGGCTTCGGCATGAGTAATATGCGAAGCTGTGCGGAGAAATATTATGGCACGATGCAGTATGAGGTGAGAGACGGGATGTTTATTCTGACAATCATGCTGCAGGGAAATAATATATGACAAAAACTGTATGGTTGATTACAAACCGCTTTACTTTGACTGCGGGATATCGATATATATAGTGTAGGGAGCAGAGAGGCGCTTCTTTTCCTACAAAGACAGATATATGTCACTACGGTCATGTACCGTTTGACATGCAGACAGAAGGGAGAGTTTATATGAGAGTCACAAGAAATTATATGAGCGGATTGCTGAACGGGAATAGCAGCATGAGCGGGACATCATCTTTATTACAGCGTGCTTTGAGCAGGAGCAGCAAGAGTAAACGGGTGAGCAGAAGCTCGCTTTTGACGAATAGCAGCAAAACGAATAATTTTTATTCCAATTTAGTAAAAAGTACGGCAAATACGCAGAATTTGTATTATAATATGAAGTATCATGCGGGGCAGGTCATCGACTATGCGGATAAGCTGACGGACAAGAGCGATACTTCTCTTTTTGCAAAAGCGGAAGAGAGCGGAGAAAATGCGGAAGTCGTATCTACTATTAAAGGATTTATCAGTCAGTATAACAGTATGCTGAAGAATCTTAAGGAGTCCGGAAAAAGGGCCGATGACAGCTATGTGACGCAGTTTAACAGTATTTCAAGTTTGAACAGCTCTGAGCTGGCATCCTGCGGCGTGACGAGAAATTATGACGGAACACTTGCAATTGATGACAAGAAATTGGCAGCCACGGATCTTGAAACATTGAAAAAAGTATGGAACGGCAACAGCAGTTTTGCAGGACGTGCGGCGCTCTGGGCGGATTCCGTGGAATCAAGCGCGGAACGCAACATGAAGGCCGAGGCAAGCAGCAGCTATAATAATTTGTTTAACAATTACAGCAGCAATAACTATAGTAATTTATTTAATAATTACGGCAACAGCGGGAACTATTTCAACTATTTTCGTTAGTCGTACATATGCAGGAAATCCTGCATAATGCAGTAGAGGAACGGACAACAGCGTATGAATCGATTGAACTGGATACAGCAGGAACAGAAGATTGCGGACTATCATGTGCTCAAATGGCCGACTTCGCACTTCCATCATCCCAGAAACAGGACGGATATCGTAGCGCAGGCCGGAGGCAAATTTGAGATGAGCGGAGGAGCCGCTTCGCAGGGAGCACAGCAGCCGGAGGGGATCGGTCAGGGACTGTCCGATCCCGCCCGCGATATTGTCTGGCGTGCAGGCGGACTCGGTACGGACGGAATGGCGGAAGATGGCAGAAAGGACGCTGTGCATTCGGAGATTATGAATACAGCCGATCGGACTAAGGGGCGGCAGATCACAGGCGCTTCGCAATCCGTGGAAACGACGCAGGCTATGGCGGCGGCGCAGACGATTGTGCCGGAGGAAGTGTACAGTGTGCTCGGTAGCGCACGCCAGTCGGTTCTTAAACTTCATGACCGTGTGAAACAAAGTACGGCAAAACTTCGGGATCACTATCAGAAGCAGCAGAAACAGATGGGGCATGCAACGGTTTCTAAAGTAGTAAAGCGGGGGAGTCAGCAGAAGGAGAAACGGGGCACCCGCAAGTGTGATAAGGAAGATGTACTATCCATGCAGGCGCAGAATCACTATCTGCTGGATTCTTACGACAAGAACGGGCAATACAGCATGCTGGGGAAATAGAAAATTGCAATAACATGAATCATTTAAGGAGAATGCGAAGCATTCTCTGAATCGTCGCTGCCGAGCGACGATTTTTTATACAAATTTAACACAACGTTTATTGTTTCTGTTCCGTTTATGGGCTATAGTAACTGTGGACGAAGGTTCAATAAAAACATATGCTATTAAATGGAGGACAAAAGAAGACAATGGGCGGGAATCCTTTTTTTCCATTAGATGAGGTAGGAGCGGAAGCGGACGGTACCGAGATGATGATATTTCCGGAAGTGGATCAGGCGATTTACGATCGACGCAAGAAGATGGCAGGCACTGTGGTGGACTACAAGGAGATGCGCATGAGATATAGCTGTGCCATTAAGGAAGTGAGGACGAAATTCGACGTGCTCAATTCGGAGTTTAATGTGAGATACCGGCGAAACCCCATCACATCGATCAGTTCACGTCTTAAGAGCAGCAGCAGTATCATGAGCAAATTAGCGCGCAAGAATCTTGATTTTACGCTGGAAAATGTAGAGAACAATTTATATGATGTTGCAGGAATCCGTGTGGTGTGTTCCTATGTGGACGATATATATGTACTTGCGCAGGCGTTGGCGAAGCAGGATGATATCACGGTGATCAAGGAGAAGGATTATATCAAGAATCCTAAGCCAAATGGCTATCGGAGTTATCATATGATTGTCAGAGTACCGGTTTTCTTCTCGGATCAGACGAGAGATATGGCTGTGGAAGTGCAGATTCGCACGATTGCCATGGATTTCTGGGCAAGTCTGGAACATCAGCTTAAATATAAGCAGGAAGTGCCGAATCAGATGGAAATTGTGGGACGTCTGACAGAATGTGCCCGTCAGATCGCGGACATCGACGAGCAGATGTGGCAGGTACGACGGCAGATCGAACTGTCTGAGGATATTCCCACGGAGGAAGATATTTTATTGGAGAAACTGAGCAGGATCGATATTGCAATAAACGAGTGATAGTGTAACTTCATAAAATAATAAAAATCAGGTCTTCTGCTTTATCATGGGAAGACCTGATTTTGTATGTCCGCCTGTGTCGGGTTCTGGTAGTCTTAAATATGTTTTGACCGATTGAGGGTCAATTGTTTGTGTTGTTCACTTCCTCAAATGTTTTCACGATTTCGTCTTCAGGCGCAGCGGTTAAAAGGGACACTGCCACGTTGACGATCAGCGCGACGATAAAGGCGGGAAGCAGTTCGTAGATGGCGAATACGCCGCCAAGCGTTGCGATACCGTATTTCCATACGAATACCATGATACCTCCGGCAATCATTCCGGCAAGTGCGCCCTGCTTGTTAGAGCGTTTCCAGAACAGCGCAAGCAGTACAACGGGACCGAATGCAGCGCCGAAACCTGCCCACGCGAAAGATACGATCGTGAAGATAGAGCTGTCCGGATTTCTGGCAATCAGCACGGCAATCAGCGAAATTACAATGACAGTAATCCTTGCGATGAGCAAAGATGTTTTCGTGTCCAGTTTCTTCTTGCCAAAGTCCTGCACCAGATTCTGTGAGATACTGGAGGCCGCGGCGAGTAGCTGAGAGTCGGCAGTGGACATGGTAGCTGCAAGAATACCTGCAAGAATAACACCTGCTATCAAAGCGGGAATTACGCCATGTGCACTTAATGCGGAAGCAATCTGAATGATGACTGTTTCGGAGTTATTGCCTTCCAGAATGGGAATGATACCGACCTTGGACATGCTGTATCCGATCACGCCGATCAATACAGCGACAGCCATGGAGATGACTACCCATACGGTAGCAATTCTTCTGGATATTTTCAGTTTATTCTCGTCTTCAATCGCCATAAATCTGAGTAAGATATGGGGCATGCCGAAGTAGCCGAGTCCCCATGCCAGCATGGAGGCCATCATCAGAGGGGTGTAAGGTTTAGCGGAACCTGTGTCAGCGGCATAGGTCTGTACCATGCTCAGGTATCCGGGGAGGTCTCCGGCGTTCGCCGCAACGGTATCAAAACCGCCGGTTGTAACAGCGCCGAATCCCACGACGATCAGGAGTGCAACGGTCATGGTGATACTTTGGATTAAGTCGGTCGTGCTTACTGCAAGGAATCCGCCCAGCGTACAGTAGAGCACAATGACTGCCGCACTTAACAGCATGGCCGTCATATAGTTCATGCCGAACAGTGTACTGAACAGCTTGCCGCATGCGGCAAATCCGGACGCAGTGTAAGGCACGAAGAAGATTACGATAATCAGGGCTGCGATACAGGTAAGAATATGTTTTTCGTCACCGTATCTTTTTGCAAAGAAATCCGGAATTGTGATGGCTCCGAGCTTACTGGAATAACGGCGAATGCGTTTGGAGACTAAGAGCCAGTTGAAATAGGTACCCAGCGCCAGACCGATGGCAGTCCATCCTACGTCGGCGAGTCCCGAAATATAAGCCAGCCCGGGCAGTCCCATCAAAAGGTAGCTGCTCATGTCGGAAGCTTCCGCGCTCATGGCGGTTACCAGAGGACCCAGTTTACGGCCGCCCAGATAAAACTCGTCAGCCTGTGTATTCTTTTTGGAATAGGATATGCCGATGTAGATCATTCCAAGCAGGTAGACGAGGATAGCAATAATAATACAAATTTGCGATGTCATAATACTCCTCATTTCTGTGTGTTTTTCATAAAAATTTCCTCTTGTTTATGTGCAACATTTTATATTATATATGGTCTTATGGGATGTTGCAAGATTTTTCAGAGAGTTGTGAATGAACAGTAACTGGTCGAGGAGTTAATCCTATGGTATAATTCTTTAAGGAAAGAGCATTAGCGACAGGCAGATAAAAGGAGCAATATGAGTGAGATGATCAATCTTCCGGCGGCTTTTCTTGATCGGATGGAGAGGCTGCTGGGCACAGAGTACGGAGAGTTTTTGAGAAGCTATGGGCAGGAGCGGCATTATGGGCTGCGTTATAATCCGTTGAAGGCTTCGTCGGAAGAGTTTGAGAAAAAGGTACCCTTTGCGTTAGAGCCGGTCAGCTGGGCGCGGGAAGGATATTATTATCAGACCGAGGACCAGCCGGGGAAACATATCCTGCATGAAGCGGGAGCTTACTATATTCAGGAGCCTTCCGCGATGGCGGTGACGGAGATTTTAGATCCACAGCCGGGAGAGTATATTCTGGATCTGTGTGCGGCTCCGGGCGGTAAAAGCACGCACATTGCGGGGAGAATGGCAGGAGAAGGTCTGCTTGTGTCGAATGAGATCATTCCCGCCAGAGCGAAGATTCTGTCCCGTAATGTGGAGCGCATGGGAATAAAGAACTGCGTCGTGTGCAATGAGCCGCCGGAGCGTATGGCAGGATTTTTTCCGAGTTTTTTCGACAGGATCGTGGTGGACGCGCCGTGTTCAGGAGAGGGAATGTTTCGCAAGGATGAGACGGCGGTCACAGAGTGGAGCCAGGCGCATGTTTCCATGTGTGCAGACAGACAGTATGGGATTATAACTGAGGCGGCGAGGATGCTTAGACCCGGCGGGGTGCTTGTATACTCGACCTGTACTTTTGCACCGGAAGAGGACGAGGGCGTGGTCAGCAGATTTGTACGGGAGCATAAGGATTTTTTTATCGAAGATGTGGTGCATGACGGCGCTTTTGTACAGGGAAGGCGGGAATGGGTCGAAGATCCCGCAGACGGCATAGAACATACTATGCGTCTTATGCCGCATAAGCTTAAAGGGGAAGGGCACTATATCGCCAGGCTGCGCAGGAGGGAGATATTTTCGGGCAGCTGCATACGGAGGGAAGGCGGCATAGGTGGGCGGCAGGTGGAAGCAAAGAGAGACGGAGCAAGGAAAGGGGACAGGCATGCCGGGTCTATATCACCGGAGGGGATCAAGGATTTTCTGACTGGGGAACTTGGACTTCCGGCTGACTGGACCAAGAGACAGGACGGGGTGATACAGATCTTCGGGGAACAGATTTATCTGGTGCCGCGGGCAATGGTATCCATGCAGGGCATGAAGGTCGTACGGGCCGGACTGCATCTGGGCACGGATAAGAAGAATCGGATCGAACCGTCCCATGCGCTTGCACTTGCACTTTATATAGAAGAGACTGATCGGAAGATGGAACTGACGGAACAGGAGGCGGAGCGGTATCTGCGCGGAGAAAGCCTGGCCCGCGTATCCGGGAAGGGATGGATCTTACTCACATATATGGGATATTCGCTGGGATTCGGCAAGGCGGTAAACGGACAGGTCAAGAATCATTATCCGAAGGGGCTCAGGATAATGTAGTGAAAGAGGATAAATAAGAGGAAGAGAGGAGCAGCAGACATGACAGAATGGTTGAAAACAGCAGTATTTTACGAGATCTATCCCCAGTCGTTCAAAGATTCCAACGGGGATGGAATCGGTGATCTGGGCGGTATTATTGAGAAATTGGATTATATCAGGGAGTTGGGGTGTAACGCGATCTGGATGAATCCGTGTTATGATTCCCCGTTTCAGGATGCCGGTTATGATGTGCGGGATTATAAGAAAGTAGCCGAGCGGTACGGCACAATTGATGATCTGCGGGAACTTTTTAAGCAAGTACACGAAAGAGGCATGCACATTCTGATGGATCTGGTGCCGGGGCATACCTCCGAGGAACATCCGTGGTTTGCACTTAGCGGTAAGAAGGAAGAGAACGAATATTCCGGCCGCTATATATGGACGGACTGTTGGTTCAAACGGGCGGAAGGGTTCCCGTATATTGCCGGTGAGCGTGAACGTAACGGGGCCTATATTCTGAATTATTTTAAGTGTCAGCCGGCGCTCAACTATGGATTCTTAAATCCGAAGGAAAGCTGGCAGAAGCCGATTGACCATCCGGACTGCATGGCCACACGGGATGCAATGATAGATATCATGTGTTATTGGATGGAGGTGGGATGTGACGGTTTCCGTGTGGATATGGCGGATTCACTTGTCAAAAATGACGATGAAGTCAAGAGCGGGACTTGTGCTGTATGGAGCGATATGATACATCGGGTACAGGAAAAATATCCGGAGGTTGCACTGGTGTCCGAGTGGAATAATCCGGCTTCGGCCATCGGGATGGCAGGATTCCAGATGGATTTCTTCCTGGACTGGTTCGGGAACGGTTATAATCTGCTGATGCGCGATTATGATGATACGGGGCGCGATGACAGCTTTTTTAAGAAGGACAGCAAACGCAGCATACAGGATTTTCTGAGGGAGTATATGCCTAAGTATGAAGCCGTAAAAGATAAAGGTCTGTACTGCCTGATTACGGGTAATCATGACATGGTTCGTACGGCATATAATCTGGATGAGAGAGAATTGAAGCTGGCGTATGCATTTCTGTTTACCATGCCCGGCGCACCTTTTATCTATTACGGTGATGAGATCGGTATGCGATACCTGAGTCTGCCCGGCAAGGAAGGCGGCTATACGAGAACAGGGTCCAGAACGCCGATGCAGTGGGATACAAGCCATAACTACGGATTTTCCGAGGCGGACGCACAGCTTCTGTATCTTCCCACGGATACGGGAGAGGAGGCACCCACTGTGGAAGAACAGCAGAAACGGGCTGATTCTCTCTATCATACGGTGAGAGAACTCTTGCTTGTCAGGAAAGCACAGGAGGCCTTTGCAAGGCATGATAACCTAATGATTCTGTTCGCAGAAGAAGACCGGCGGGCGTTTGCTTACAAGCGGGATGATCTGATCATGCTGTGTAATCCCTCCGACAGGGAGGAGAAAATTCCTGTGGAAATAAAAAATACAGATGTTATTTATCGGATAGGATCGATGAGAACGGAAGACGACGGATGTGTACTTGAGCCGCAATCTTTTGCGATCTGCCGGAAATAGCCTCTTGTAAAATGATTCTGACTGGAATATACTAGATGTAGGGTTCTCTTTTTAGACAAAATACCCTAAATTGTGTTTGGGGAGCGCTATCAATGGTATTTTCCAGTTTGGAATTTTTATTCCGGTTTCTGCCGGTTTTCATGTTGATATATTTGATCGTTCCCGCCAAATACCGCAATATTGTATTATTGGCGGGAAGTCTGATTTTCTATGGAGTGGGGGAACCGTACTTTGTTCTGCTGCTTATTTTATCTGTTCTCGTGAACTACGGGTTGAGCAGATATATGTTCTGGGAGCCACGTACTCCCCAGAAGGATCGTGAAAGGAAGTGGGCAAGACGCAGGAAGACGGCGCTGATATCGGCACTGGTCATTGATTTTGGCATATTGTTCGTGTTTAAATATTGGGATTTTGCCGCCGGCGTTGTAAATGGTCTGGCAAATCGTGAGACTGTACCGCTTCTTATGTTAGCGCTGCCGCTGGGAATCAGCTTCTATACTTTTCAGATGGTATCCTATCAGATAGACTGTTACCGCGGTACGATGGAAGCACCGGCAGGGTTCATATCCTTTGCTGCATATGTCAGCATGTTTCCGCAGTTGATTGCCGGACCGATCGTGCGGTATGACGAGGTGTCGGATCGGATGGCGGGCAGGAAGATCCGTATCCGGGATCTGGAGAACGGGCTGAAGCTCTTTACGGTCGGACTGGGGCTTAAGGTGCTGCTTGCAAACCAGATCGGCACTCTGTGGAATACGATCATGTCGGCGGGAGCGGGAAACTTACATATTACGGTGGCATGGCTGGGAGCGATCGCATATTCCTTCCAGATCTATTTTGATTTCTGGGGATATTCCGTGATGGCTATGGGGCTTGGCAAGATGCTGGGATTCAGGATTCCACGCAATTTCGACGATCCTTATGTGTCGAGGTCGATTTCGGAATTCTGGCGCAGGTGGCATATAACGCTGGGCAGATGGTTTCGTGAGTATGTCTATTTCCCGATGGGCGGAAGCCGCAAGGGCAATTTTAGGACGGTGGTCAATCTCTTTGTAGTATGGGCGTGTACCGGACTGTGGCACGGAGCCGATTGGAACTTTCTGCTCTGGGGAATGTTATTTTTCCTGATTCTCACAGTGGAGAAGAACAGTTATGGCAGGAAGCTGGAACAGTCTAAGGTGGTCGGACATATTTATACGCTGGTGATCATACCGATCACATGGGTGGTGTTTGCGATCACGGACTTAGGACAGCTTGTGGCATACTTGGGAAATTTGTTTGGCATTCACAGGGCGACAGTTATGGTAGGCATGCAGCAGATGGAACGATATCTGCAACAATATTGGGGGTTATTGATTGCCTGTATATTGTTTGCCACCCCCTATCCGAGACGATGGTATCAGCGGTGGAAAGACAGATGGTTTATGGTAGGTGTGCTGCTCCTGATCTTCTGGTTTTCGGTGCATGAGATCATGGTGGGCAGTAATAATCCGTTCCTGTATTTCAGGTTTTAATTTATCAGATTTCGTTAATAGCAATATCAATAATGGGATACAGATTATAAACATATAATCTACAGACTGAGTGATGGTGAGTTGAACAACATATGAAAAAGAAAAAAGCGACAGCGCAGAAAAAGCGGGTAAAGCACGGACAACAGAGAAAAAATAACGCAAAGCGGACACAAAACAGTGCAAAGCAGCAGAAGAAGGGCAGCGCGGAAAAGACAAAGAGCAGTAGTGTAGGACAGCCGAAGAAGAATACGGTACAGCCAAAGAAAAGTAACGCGGAGCAACCAAAGAAGAGCGGTGCGGAGCAGCCCAAAAACAGTACAAAGCGGATAAAGAAGAGCAGCACAGGGCAGCCAAAGGACAGTGCGGAGCAGTTAAAAAAGAGCGGTGCGGTGCAACCGAAGAAGGGGACGGAACAGTCAACAAAGAGCAACACGAGTCAGAAGAATAATAATACGAATCAGAAACAGGGCAGTACAGAGCAGAGGAAGGACAGTGAGAACCGGAAGCAGAGCAGCACAGCACAGCGAAACAGCACTTCTGTGCAGAAGAAGGGCAGCTTAGAGCGGAGAAAAGGGAAGCCGGAACAGAAAAGGAGCGAATGGAAAGAGATTCTGTATAATTGCCCTTACGTGCTGGGAATCGTATTTACATCCTTGTTAGTGATGTTATGGTCTGATGAGATTGGCTTCAAGGCCATCGCCAGAGAGGCGCAGACGGTAATGGCGCAGAGTGGAATGATCGGGAACTCGGGACAGACGGAGCTCGAAAAACATCTGTTATTGGAAGCGGATGAAGAGATTTCGGCTGATAAGTCGGTGAGTGAAGATGGGAATACAGATGTTTTGGAAAATAATTCCGAAAATGATGACAATCAGGAAGAAAATGCAGGAAAACGCAAGGATGAATCTGACGATAAAGAAAATGATAATAATTTAGAAAATGATATAGTTAACGAAGAAAATATCGAAAATACTGATGAAATGAAAGGGAGTGGAAAAGGAATCACTAAATTTGAAATTTATTATCCACGGGAAATTGATTCCATATATTATTCGGATGCAGGAAAAGTTGCATTGACGACGGAGTACCCATATACCAAAGAAAACATTGGTTATTTTCATGATGCGGCTTTCCTTGGGGACTCCAGAACTTTAGGAATATCAGATTATGCGGGACTGGAGGAAGCCGATTTCTATTGTGACAGCGGCATGATGATTTTTAAGCTGCTGGAGGAAAAGGTCACTTACCAGAAGACGGGTGAGAAGGTCGATCTGAATCAGGTGCTTCAGGAGAAACAGTATGGTAAGATTTACATTATGCTGGGGATGAATGAACTGGGGTACGGTAATACTGAAATGTATCTGGAGCAGTATCGTAAGGTATTGAATCAGATCAAAGAGTGGCAGCCCCAGGCGATTATCTATGTTATGGCGAATCTTCATGTCAGCAGAGAGAAGAACAACATGGAGACAGAGTTTAACAACATCAATATCAACGATAAGAATGCGGCATCAGCACAACTGGCGAACGGAACAGATATTTTCTATTTGGATGCCAATCCGCTGTTTACAGACGAGGACGGTTTCTTAAATGCAGATTTAAGTTTTGATGGTGTACATCTCTATGCACAGCATTATGATGTGTGGCGTGAGTTCCTCTTGGAACATGCCGTGGAACCTGTGGAGGTTGCGGAAGAGTAGGAGGATTGACATGGAAGAAGTCCGGCTGAATAAATATCTGGCATCCTGCGGAATCTGTTCCAGACGGGATGCAGACAAATTGATCGAGCAGGGTGTTGTCACGGTAAATGGAGAGACGGCCATGCAGGGCATTAAGGTGAAAATTCGGGATGAGGTGTGCGTCCGCGGCAAGAAAGTCTCCGGTCCCAACAGCAAAGTTGTGCTTGCATATTATAAGCCCATGGGTGTTGTATGTACGGAGCGGGATGCACATGCAAAGAAAATCGTGGCGGATGAGATTCGATATCCCGTCCGGGTCACCTAT
Organism: Lachnospiraceae bacterium; assembly: GCA_014804355.1. GTDB lineage: Bacteria > Bacillota > Clostridia > Lachnospirales > Lachnospiraceae > UBA3282. The sequence goes on along the minus strand of JAAUZY010000028.1, from coordinate 33,179 downwards.
GCGGGAAGACTGGATAAGGATTCGGAAGGGCTCCTACTTATGACTAATGACGGGGATCTCATAGAAGCCATGATGCGCGGAGCTAACCGCCACGAGAAAGAGTACATTGTCAAAGTAAGGCAGGAGTGGACCGAAGAGGCGCTTTCCAGTATGCGTCAGGGGATATATTTAGATGAACTTGAAGCTACGACACGGCCTTGCGAAATAGAGCAGTTGGGTCCCAAGACGATCCGCATGGTGCTGACGCAAGGCTTGAACAGACAGATTAGGCGCATGTGTAAGGCGCAGGGATATGAGGTGAGTTCTCTTAAACGAACGCGTGTTATTAATGTGGAACTTGACAGCCTGAAACCCGGAGAGCATCGGGAATTATCAAAGGATGAGATGAGAAGCCTGTATCAGAAGTGCGGGCTCAGGCTCACAGAATGAGTATATGATGAGGCAGGACTGTTGTAAATCTGTTTTCAGAGATAGTTTGTAAAATGCAGGGGAGCAGTTTTAAAGAAACAACGGAATAGAGATAATGGAATAAAAGAAATGGCAGGTATATTATAAGTGGATGATAAGACAAGAAACCGAATGAAAGAACTGGTCTCAATTTTGAATAAAGCGTCTGAGGCATATTATGCGCAGGACACGGAGATTATGAGTAACTTTGAGTATGATCGGTTATATGATGAACTGACACGACTAGAAGAAATAACGGGTGTTACACTCACGGACAGTCCCACAGTACATGTAGGATATGAGGCAGTGGAGGAACTGCCTAAGGAAAGGCATGAAAGACCGATGCTGTCTCTTGCCAAGACGAAGAGCAGAGAAGAGCTGCGCGACTGGTTGAACGGTAAAGAAGCGTTGCTGTCATGGAAACTGGACGGGCTGACGATTGTGCTGACATATATTGGCGGTAAACTTGCCAAGGCCGTTACCAGAGGAAACGGCGAGGTGGGCGAGGTGGTCACGAACAATGCCAGAGTGTTTCGCAATGTACCGGTGTCGATTCCCTATCAGGGAGAACTTGTGGTGCGGGGAGAGGCTATAATCAGTTACAGCGAGTTTGAGAAGATCAACAGCCGCATTGATGAGGCGGAGGCGAAGTATAAGAATCCACGTAATCTGTGCAGCGGATCTGTCAGGCAGCTCAATAACGAGATCACGGCGGCACGTAATGTCAATCTGTATGTTTTCAGTCTCGTTAAGGCGGATGGTGTTGATTTTCATAATTCCCGTTCGGCACAGTTTGACTTTCTGACAGAGCAGGGATTTGACATAGTGGAAAACAGACTGGTGAATCCGGATACGATTCAGGACGAGATAGCTTATTTTGAGAATAAGATACAGTCATATGATATTCCTTCTGATGGACTTGTACTGATTTATGAAGATATCGCATATGGACAGTCACTTGGCAGAACAGCGAAATTCCCCAGAGATGCCATTGCCTTTAAGTGGGCGGATGAGCTGCGGGAAACAGTACTTCAGGAGATGGAGTGGAGTGCCAGCAGGACGGGGCTTATTAATCCGGTGGCGATTTTCGAGCCGGTAGAGTTGGAGGGAACGACTGTCAGCCGCGCCTCGGTGCATAATGTCAGTATCGTGCGCGGACTTAAGCTGGGTATTGGTGATCACATTACCGTCTATAAGGCTAATATGATTATTCCGCAGATCGCTGAGAATCTGACGCAGAGTGATACGTTGCAGATTCCGAAAGTGTGTCCGGTATGCGGACAGCCGACGGAGATTCGCCGGGTCAATGACGTACAGTCATTGTATTGCTCGAATCCTTTCTGTGATGCGAAGAAGATCAAGGCATTTACACTGTTTGTGAGCCGGGATGCCATGAATGTGGACGGACTTTCGGAGTCTACGTTGGAAAAATTTCTGGCAAGAGGCTTTCTGCATGAATTTGCCGATATTTTCCACTTACTGCGGTATGAACAGGAAATTACGCAGATGGAAGGTTTCGGTGAGAAATCCTATAATAATCTGATGGAGAGCATAGAGAAATCCAGAGATACCACGCTGCCAAGAGTGATATACGGACTTGGAATCGAGAATGTAGGGGTGGCAAACGCCAAACTGCTGTGCCGTCATTTCCGGTTCTCCATTGAGGCGCTGCGGGCGGCGGATGTGGAAGAGCTGAGTGCAATTGACGGGATCGGAGAGGTGATTGCCGGCAGTATCTATGACTTTTTCCATAATGATGAGCGGATGGAACAGCTTAATCATTTGCTGCAGGAAGTGCGTATTGCCGTGGAAACTGTGGAAGAGGAAGGATCGCAGACTCTGGCGGGGATGAGTTTTGTCATCACGGGCAGCTTGGAACACTACGAGAACCGCAATGCGCTTAAGGATGAGATCGAGGCAAAAGGCGGCAAAGTGACAGGCAGCGTTACCGGTAAGACAACGTGCCTGATCAACAATGACACAACCTCACAGTCCTCCAAAAATAAGAAGGCAAAGGAGCTGGGAATCCGTATTATATCGGAAGAAGAGTTTATAGAGGAATATTTGTGATTACGGTCTTTTGTGTAATCTTGTATAATTATAAATTGTAACAATAACTTGTTTGTATGAAAGCAGGTGATGATATGCCAACAAATGCTGAAGTGATTGAAAAGTTAGCGCGACAGTTAGAACGTGAACGCATTAATGATGATCTGCAAAATTGTAAAACGCTGGAAGACTATGAAGAAATCAAAAAAAGTATGAGCTTTTATGCAGTGATGATAAAAGGCAGTGAACCATTGTGTTTCATATGAAAGAATCCCAAAAAAATTGCGGCATCTCATATTGAGATGCCGTTCTTATACTATATATCCCTCACATCATAAGGCGTCGTTTGGTACACGTAGAAGTTCAGCCAATTGGAATACAGAAGCTGCCCTGTGGAACGCCAGTTGACGATAGGTGGATTTTCCGGATTGTCATCAGGGAAATAGTTTGCCGGAATGGTCGGATTCATGCCTTTATTCAGATCCCGGAAATACTCCTGTGCCAGTGTGTCGGAATCATATTCCGGATGGCAGGTGATGAAGAAATGCCGGCTGTCGGTGGTCTTGACAATGGTGACACCGGCTTCATCGGAGACGGCCATCAGTTCCAGCTCCGGCACGGAGGCGATTTTTTCCGCAGCTATCCCCATGGCACGGGATTGCGGTGCATAGAAAATATCGTCAAATCCCCGAAACAGAGGAGAATTTTTCTTTACGATCCTGTGGGCATAGACACCGGACAGCTTCGTTTCCATATCGTAACGGTCTAACCCATAGAGATAGTAGAGTCCCGCAAAAGCGCCCCAGCATAGGTGCAGGGTGCAGTGGACATGGGTCTTGCCCCAATCCATAATGGCGCACAGTTCCTTCCAGTAGGTAACATCCTCGAATTTGATATAGTCCAGAGGCGCACCGGTGATGATCATACCATCGTACTTGCGGTCCTTAACCTGATCGAAGGTGGTATAGAAAGATTCCAAGTGATTGGAATCTGTATGCTGCGGTGTATAGCTGGCAGTCTGCAGAAATTCCACATTGACCTGAAGAGGTGTATTTGATAGTTTGCGCAGAAGCTGTGTCTCGGTCACGATTTTCGTGGGCATGAGATTTAAGATCAGCACGTTTAGGGGACGGATGTCCTGATGTAACGCGCGGTACTCCGTCATAACAAATATATTTTCATTCTCCAGAATGCTGGTTGCCGGTAAAGAATCCGCTACTCTGATAGGCATAACATAACCTCGACTTTCCTGCACCGCCATGAAGTAATTGTATTGGTCGGTGCTAAACATTTTTATAATAGTTTTTTTCAGACATTTTAACACAGAAGATGACTGAGATAATCTGTGAATAATAACATATAATAGATTAACATAAAAAAATGCTTCTTGCAATAATTGCACAATTGAATAAAATGCGATATAATCTAAGAGCTGGGCAACTATACAGTATGGCAGAGGGGGACAAATCGGTATGGAGACAGCCTATCAGAAAGTGAAAGTGCATAATGAACTGGAATGGTGTCAGGTAACGGATCTGGAAACCAAAGAAAGAATTGAGAAGGCGCTGCTTAAGAACAGGGTATCTTATTTCGTGAAGTGGGAGAAACCGAAATTCTTTTCCGGTGAGAAATTCGGCACATGTATTTTTTGTGTAAATCAGCTGCAAAAAGAGATCGCCGATGAGGCGATTCATGGACTGGAAGAGGAAATCAAGGGCAAGATCAAATTTGTCAATCGTAAGGTTGATAAAACCTTCTATTAATAACAAGTTCTATCAAATAAAATATTCTTTAAATTAAACAGAAAACAGGAATGTAATGAAGCAGGAAGCGCAGCAGCATAAAATTTGCATGCAGCTTCGGAATAGAGGAAACAATGAGCAGTTGTGATACCTGTAGCAATTACCAATATGATGAAGATTACGAGTGTTATGTATGCATGGTAGATCTGGATGAGGACGATATGAGCCGATTCCTGAGAGGCGGTAATTTTGAGTGCTCGTTTTATCAACTGGATAATGAATATCTGATCGTAAGAAAGCAGATGTAGGAGTTTCCTGCATCTGCTTTTACATAGCGCTAATTTATCGTGACCCACCGAAAACTCTGATTGCGTAATAACACGCGTTACGCATTCTTTTTTAAATTTTTCTGCGCCGTTGACAGCATCAGTTTGATTCGATTAAGCTGGTTGACTTCGCTGGCACCCGGGTCGTAGTCTATCGCTACGATGTTGGACAGCGGGAAGCGCTTACGCAGTTCCTTGATGACGCCTTTGCCTACCACGTGATTGGGCAGGCAGCCGAAGGGCTGTGTGCAGACGATATTGTTTACGCCGCTGTGAATTAACTCAACCATCTCGCCGGTCAAAAACCAACCCTCACCGGTCTGATTCCCGATATTGACGATGGGCTTGGCATATTCTACCAGTTTATAGATACTTACCGGCGGTGTAAAATGCCGGCTTTTTTTGAATTCTTTAGCCGCTGCCTCACGCAGCTTCTCGAGAGCCCAGATTCCCAGCCTGGACACTGCCGCAGCCTTACGCGATGTGCCCAGATAGTCCGCCTTATAGATCTGGTTATAGAAGCAGTAGAGCATGAAATCCAGAAGATCGGGTACGACAGCCTCCGCACCTTCCGATTCCAGCAGTTCCACCAGATGGTTATTGGCTGCAGGAGCAAATTTTACAAGGATCTCACCCACGATGCCGACTCTCGGTTTGTGCAGGTCCTCATGTATCGGGACGGCATCAAAATCCCGTATGATCTGCCGGCACATCTTCTGAAAGGTCATAAGATTCATATGCTTACGAGATACGAATTCCCGGCACTTTTCCACCCATTTCGCATGGAGGGCATCTACGGAGCCGGGTGTCTTCTCATAAGGCCGCATACGGTAGACGCAGCGCATGAAAATATCCCCGAAGAGTGCACTGTAAGCGGCGCGCATGAGAAGTTCTGCATTGAGATGGAAACCGGGATTACTCTCGATACCGGCAAGATTCAGTGAGATAACGGGAATCTGTTCCATGCCTGCTTTCTCAAGGGCGCGTCTTATGAATCCCACATAGTTGGTGGCACGGCAGCCTCCGCCTGTCTGGGTCATGATAATTGCCACTTTGTTCAGGTCATATTTGCCGGAAAGAAGGGCATCCATGATTTGTCCTACCACCATCAGTGAAGGATAACACGCGTCATTATTTACATATTTTAATCCCACATCTACGGCATGTCGGTTGTCATTGTTAAGTACCTCGAAGTGATAACCGCAGGCTTCGAATCCTGATTGCATGATCTCGAAATGGATCGGAGACATCTGCGGGCACAGGATCGTGTATTCTTTCCGCATTTCTTCCGTGAAGGGCACCTTGTTGATGGCGCTTGAACGGATGATACGGGATTTTTTCTTCTGTTCTCTGACTTTGATGGCGGAGAGCAGGGAGCGGATGCGGATTCTGGCGGCGCCTAAATTGTTGACTTCGTCAATCTTTAGGCAGGTATAGATCTTGTCGGAGCCAGAAAGGATATCGTTTACCTGATCGGTGGTCACGGCATCCAGCCCGCAGCCGAAAGAGTTAAGCTGAATCAGATCTAAGTCTTCTCTTGTCTTCACATAGCTTGCAGCAGCATACAGTCTGGAATGGTACATCCACTGGTCGGACACGATCAATGGCCGTTCCGGTTTTGCCAGATGGGAGACGGAGTCCTCCGTCAACACCGCAATATCGTAGGAGTTGATCAGCTCCGGAATTCCGTGATTGATCTCCGGATCGATATGGTAAGGACGACCCGCCAGTACAATGCCCCGTTTGTGGTTTGTTTCCATGAAACGGAGTACTTCTTCTCCCTTGTCGCGCATATCCTGTCTGGCGGCAGCCTGCTCTTCCCATGCGGCATTTGCGGCGTCCATTACCTCTGTGACAGGAAGCTCCTGAAATTCCTTAGTGAGGGCGGAGGTGACTGTCTGCAGATCCCTAAAGGACATAAATGGATTGCGGAAGACTACCTCGCCGCGGCCGATCTCTTCCACGTTGTTTTTAATATTTTCCGAGTAGGAGGTGACGATAGGGCAGTTATAGTGATTGTTCGCCTCGTGAAATTCGTCCCTCTCATAGAACAGTGCGGGATAGAAGATAAAGTCAACCTTTTGACTGATCAGCCATGAAACATGTCCATGGGCGAGTTTCGCGGGATAACATTCCGATTCACTGGGAATGGACTCGATTCCGAGCTCATAGATCTTACGATTGGAGCTTGGAGAGAGTACCACGCGGTATCCGAGCTTTGTAAAAAAGGTGAACCAGAACGGATAATTCTCGTACATATTGAGGACTCTCGGAATTCCCACCGTACCGCGGACTGCTTTGTCGGCAGACAGAGGTTCGTAGGAGAAGAGTCTTTTTAACTTATAATCATAGAGATTGGGTATTCCGCTCTCGTTTTTCGTACGACCAAGGCCGCGTTCGCAGCGGTTTCCGGAGATATACTGACGCCCACCCGTGAATTTGTTGATGGTGAGACGGCAGTTATTGGTGCAGCCTTTACATTTGGCCATGCTTGTCTCGAATTGCAGATTAGTGATCTGTTCGATCGTGAGCATGGAAGTCTGATAGCCTTCTTCGTAGTGTTCTCTGGCGATCAGAGCAGCGCCGAAAGCGCCCATGATGCCAGCGATATCGGGACGGATCGCGTTGCAGTCGGCTATTTTTTCGAAGCTGCGAAGTACGGCGTCATTATAGAATGTGCCGCCCTGAACTACGATATTTTTGCCCAATTCCGTGGCGTCGGAGACTTTGATAACCTTAAACAGCGCATTTTTGATGACGGAGTAGGCAAGTCCGGCGGATATGTCGGAGACGGAAGCTCCTTCCTTCTGCGCCTGTTTTACCTTGGAATTCATGAAAACCGTACAGCGCGTGCCCAGATCAATGGGGTGCTCGGCAAACAGCGCTGCTTTGGCGAAGTCCTCTACGCTGTAGTTCAGGGATTTGGCAAATGTCTCAATAAAAGAACCGCAGCCTGATGAACATGCCTCGTTAAGCTGTACGCTGTCCACTGTTTGATTCTTGATCTTGATACACTTCATGTCCTGTCCGCCGATGTCTAAGATACAATCTACCTGCGGATCAAAGAAAGCGGCAGCATAGTAGTGCGCCACAGTCTCCACTTCACCGTCGTCTAACAGAAAAGCGGCCTTCAGGAGTGCTTCGCCGTAGCCGGTGGAGCAGGAACGAACGATTTTCACGCCTGCGGGAAGCAGGGCATGGATTTCCTTCAGGGAACGGATCGCGGTCTTAAGCGGACTGCCGTCGTTACTGCTGTAAAATGAATAGAGCAGCGAACCGTCTTCACCCACCAGCGCAACTTTCGTGGTGGTGGAACCGGCATCTATGCCTAAGAAACAGTTACCCTTATAAGAAGCCAGATCAGCGGTCGTCACATGATGGACAGCATGCCTGGTACAGAAATCATTATATTCGTCCTTAGAAGAAAACAGCGGCTCCATACGTTCCACTTCAAATTCCATCTTGATGTCGGAAGCGAGCTTGCCTACCATCTCTTCCATAGTAAAGAAGGCTTCTTCCTTGGCATTCAGCGCGGAACCGATGGCGGCGAACAGATGGGAGTTGTCCGTGTCGATGATATGCTCGTCGTCCAGCTTCAGCGTACGGATGAAGGACTGTTTTAATTCTGACAGAAAGTGCAGCGGTCCGCCTAGGAACGCCACATGTCCTCTGATCGGTTTACCGCAGGCCAGGCCGCTGATTGTCTGATTGACTACCGCCTGGAAAATGGAGGCGGACAGATCTTCTTTTGTAGCGCCCTCATTAATAAGCGGTTGTATATCGGATTTGGCGAAGACACCGCACCTTGCCGCAATCGTATAGAGGGAATGGTAATTTTTTGCATACTCATTCAACCCTGACGCATCGGTCTGCAGCAGGGAGGCCATCTGGTCGATGAAAGATCCGGTACCGCCCGCGCAGATGCCGTTCATGCGCTGCTCTACATTACCACCTTCAAAATAAATGATCTTAGCGTCCTCACCGCCCAGCTCAATCGCCACGTCGGTAATCGGTGCAAGTGTCTGAAGTGATGTGGATACAGCAATAACTTCCTGCACGAAAGGAACCTGAAGATGGTTGGCAAGCGTCAGACCGCCCGAGCCGGTAATCATCGGATGTATCGTTATATTTCCGAGCTTTTCATAGGCTTTCTTAAGCAGGTCGGAAAGGGTTTCTCTTATGTTTGCAAAATGTCTCTGATAGTCGGAAAAGAGTATCTGCTGCTTTTCGTCAAGAACGGCGATTTTTACAGTGGTAGAACCAATGTCTATGCCGAGGGTATATTGCATTTTACTCATTTCGTATATCACTCCTTACTTTATTAAATGCTTTTCTGACAGACCTAGTCATTATACGACAGTGTTTTGCAAAAAGCAATCGGCTAATTGTTGGTAATGTGTTAAGATTTTAAAACGTATTTATAAAATTTTTATGACTTACCTATTTTTGAAATCAGCGGCGTTTACTTTTAAAAAAAGGAATGTTAAAATGTATTCATCTTAAGATTCGAAAATACATTGTAATGCAAGGAGAATGAAAATGAGTCCTTTTGAACGTAAGTTTGGGAAATATGCGGTCAGGAATCTGTCCTTCGTGCTGGTGGCCTGCTATGCGGTGGGATATCTGATCGAGATGATAGACAGAGGGGGAATGCTGATCCAATATCTGACACTGGATCCTTACGCGATACTGCACGGGCAGATATGGCGGCTTGTCACCTGGGTTCTGATTCCTCCGCCGACAGGCAATGTCTTTTTTCTGTTGATTATGATGTATTTCTATTGTTCTATCGGTACGACGCTGGAGCGGACATGGGGAACTTATCGGTATAATGTGTATCTGTTTTCGGGAATGCTCTTTACCATTGCGGGCAGCTTCCTGCTGATGGGGTATCAGTATCTCTTGCACGGGGACAGCTTTGCAATAGCGGGAGCGGCGGAATACTATTTCAGTTATGTTTCGATTTTTTTCAGTACTTACTATATTAATATGTCGATTTTTCTTGCTTTTGCGGCGACGTTTCCGGATGTGCAGGTACTGCTGATGTTTATTATCCCGATTAAGGTGAAATGGCTGGGAGTCATTTACGGCATCATGCTCATATTTGATTTTTTTCAGACAGGGGTGGAGGGCAGATTCGCGATCGCCGCATCGCTGCTTAACTTTGTCGTGTTCTTTATCACATCGCGCAATATGATGCATCTGAATCCGAAGCAGATTCACAGGCGGCAGGAATTTAAGCGGGATGTACGCCGTAATACTGGAATCACGAAGCACAAGTGCGCGATCTGCGGCAGAACGGAAGTGGACAGCCCGGAATTGCAGTTTAGATTCTGTTCTAAATGCGACGGTAATTATGAGTACTGCGAAGAGCATCTGTATACGCATACGCATGTGAAAAGATCGTAGGAAAATATAAGGATAGGCACGATGAATAAAGAAGTTTTGTTTGCAAAGACATTAGAACAGGTGAAGAAGACCGCGAAAGAGCAGGGAAACTGCCTCTCCAAGGAGCAGGTAGAGGAGGCTTTTGCACCACTCGGGCTCGGTGGAGAGCAGATGGAGATGGTTTACGGCTATCTGCACCAGCATAAGATCGGTATCGGAGAGCCTGTAGATCCGGATGCATATCTGGCAGAGGAGGAGAAGGATTATCTGGAAACTTATCTGGACGAATTGCGGACCTTGCCGGAGCTTTCACAGGGAGAGCGGGAGGCCGTCACGCTGTCTGCCATGGCGGGAGACGGAGATGCCCAGAGCCGGCTGGCGCAGGCGTATCTGCCCGAAGTAGTGGAGATCGCAAAGCTTTATGCCGGACAGGGGGTCTACCTGGAGGATCTGATCGGAGAGGGTAATGTGGCATTGACGATAGGCGTCACCATGCTGGGAGCGCTGGAACACGCATCGGAGGCGCAGGGGATGCTCGGCAGGATGATCATGGACGCCATGGAAGAATATATCGCAGAGAATGCGGAGGAAAAGAAGAAGGATAAGAAAATTGCAGGCAAGGTTAATCAGGTGGCGGATGCAGCTCGTGAACTGGCACAGGAGCTTCACAGAAAGGTGACGGTAGAAGAGGTAATGGAGGAGTCGGGACTTAGCAGAAAGGTCATCGAGGATGCGATCCGTATGAGCGGCGGGATGATTGAAGATCTGCAATCCGGCAGCACGAGTTAGGAAGAACGTCCGGAATAAGGAAATTTGCGCCCGAAGTCCGGCAGGCGATGGAAAGGCACAGGTACAAAAGTGGATTATCAGGAAAACGATTTTAAATATTTTATGCAGGATGCGGGGACCATTTATCTGGGTGCCAGATTCAGTTATGCGGAGATTCTGGAGCAGGAGATGGTTTCTTTTAAATATAAGAGTATTGTGCAGCATTATATTTTGAAAGATACCGACCCGGAGACTACACTGGAGAGTCAGCTCTATTACATGACTTCGGATCAGTTCTCGTACAAGACTTATTTGCAGCTTAAGGCAAAGGTAAAAGTCAGCGTGCTGACACAGAAGAAGAGTCTGTTCGGCAAGGAGAAGGTTGTGTATGAAAATAAAGTGATGAAGCTGGATGAGATCGTCGGTATGAACTTGGCACAGAAGAAGAAATGCGGCATGATTATACATGAATTAGTGCTTTCCAAATTGGCGCTTATGGGATTTAGTGTATAATAAGGCATAAAAATGTTGAAAAACGCGATAAATGACATCCTAAATGCGGAAAATAATCTTGCTTATCGCAGCATTATTTGATAAACTGACATTGTCGGACAAGATAAACGACAAAGTGACAACATTGTGACAGAAATTTCTGTCACAATGTTGCGGTAAAATTCCCTTTTTACACTGGACAGGCAGAGATGAACCGAGCGTCTCTGCCTGTCCTTTTATGCGCAGACCCGTGCAAAGGAAGTATGCCGCTAAAGCGGCGCAAGGGCCGCGCGGCGAGTAAGCAAATCCCGCAATTAATTCCAAAGGAATTAATTTTTGCTAAGTTTCGGCAAGCGTGGTATACTATATGGCAAATGATTTCGTGAAACGGAAAGGAGCTTAAACGAAAATGCAGATTGAACAGTTACAGGCCTACACGCTATTGGAGAAAAAAGAGATTAAGGAACTGAATTCGGTCAGCTTCTTATTAAAACATAATAAGACGGGAGCGCGGGTTGCGCTTTTATCTAACGATGATGATAATAAAGTATTTTATATCGGTTTCCGTACCCCGCCTAAGGACAGCACCGGTGTGGCGCATATCGTGGAGCATACTGTACTTTGCGGTTCCGATAAGTTCCCGGTGAAGGATCCCTTTATCGAATTGGCCAAAGGGTCGCTTAACACATTCTTAAATGCCATGACTTATCCGGATAAGACGGTGTATCCCGTGGCGAGCTGTAATGATAAAGATTTCCGGAATCTGATGGATGTCTATCTGGATGCAGTATTCCACCCGAATATCTATCATGAGGAGAAGATCTTCCGGCAGGAGGGCTGGCATTACGAGATGGAGAATCCGGAGGACGATCTGACCATCAACGGCGTTGTTTACAGTGAGATGAAGGGAGCCTATTCCTCGCCCGACGATGTGCTATGGCGGGAGATCATGAATTCCCTCTATCCGCATACGGCATACTCCGTGGAGTCCGGCGGTGATCCGGACGTGATCCCGCAGCTTACCTATGAAGAGTTTCTAGCTTTTCACAGGAAATACTATCATCCGTCCAACAGCTATATCTATTTGTACGGAGATATGGATATGGCTGAAAGATTACAGTATATTGATGAGGAATATCTTTCCAAATATGAGGCGCTGGAGGTTGATTCGGAGCTGGAAGCAGAGCCGCCTTTTACGAAGACGCTGACGATTGAGAAAGAATATCCGATTATGGAAAGCGAATCGGAGCAGGATAATACCTATATTGCATACAATATTTCTCTGGGAGAACAGCCGGACAGAAAGTTCTGTTATGCCGCCGCTACTCTCGTGGATGTACTGTGCATGATGCCCGGTGCGCCTATCAAGCAGGCGCTTTTAGATGCAGGGATCGGTACGGATTTAAATTATGCCTTTGACACGAGCGTGAAACAGCCGTATTTTTCTATGGTTGCCAAGAATGCTAATGCGGAGCAGAAAGACGAGATGATCCGCGTAGTGGATGAAACGCTGGCACATCTGTGCGAGAAAGGTTTGGACAAAAAGGCGATTAAAGCCAGCCTGAACAACAGTGAGTTTAAATACAGAGAAGCGGATTTCGGTTCTTATCCGAAAGGGCTGATGTATGGTCTGCAGATGCTGGACACATGGCTTTATGATGATACCAGGCCTTTCGTAAACGTGGAATTGTTAGATACTTATAAAGAGCTGAAGCAGGCGGTTGACACATCTTATTATGAGGATCTGGTGAGGGAGCATCTGCTTCATAATCCTCACAAGAGTGTAGTGGTGGTGAAGCCCGTAAAGGGATTGACCGGCAGAAAAGAAAAGCAACTGGCGGAAGAACTGGCGAAAAAGAAAGCCGCTATGAGTAAGGAAGAGATCGCGAATATTGTCAGGGAAACAGAAGCGTTAAAACAGTATCAGGAAGAACCGAGCAGACGGGAAGACTTAGAGAAGATTCCGCTGCTTTCCAGAGAGGATATGAAGAAGGAAGCGGCTCCTTATTATAATGAGGAGAAGAAGGTAGACGATACGGTGCTGTTGTATCATGATATTTTCACTAACGGTATCGGATATCTGCGGTTTATGTTTGACTTGCGGCAGGTACCGGAGGAGTTGTTCCCTTATGTGGGAATCCTGAAGACGATCCTTGGACTGGTAAGTACGGAAAACTACAGTTACAGCGAGCTGTACAGTGAGATCAATCTGCTGACCGGTGGGATTGCGCCGGCGGTTAATACCTATACGGACGCAGAGGATCTGTCAAAGTATACGGCGACGCTTGATTTAAAAGTCAAGGTGCTGTACGAAAATCTTCCCCAGGCATTTGCACTGGCACAGGAGATTCTGACACGTTCCGATTACACGGATACGAAGCGGCTCTATGAGCTGGTGGCGGAAGGACGTTCCTGCAAACAGGCGGATATGATGTCGGCAGGTCATACGCTGGCGGCCGGCAGAGCGTTGTCGTATCTGTCGAAACCGGCTATGTTGCTGGAGCATATCAACGGCATTCCGTTTTATCAGCTTTTGGAAGATTTGGAGAACCATTTTGATGAGCGTAAGGAAGAGCTGAGCAATAAATTGCAGCAGGTGATCCGGTATATTTTCCGGCCGGAGAATCTGTTGGTGGACTATACAGCAGAGAAAGAAGGGCTTAATGGGATCGAGCCGCTTATTAGACAGTTGAAGAACAGTCTCTACAATGACCCGGTGGAGTCTGCAGGGTATGATCCGCAGCCCGAGCGAAAGAACGAAGGATTCATGACTTCCGCGCAGATCCAGTATGTATGCCGTGCAGGTAACTTCGAGAAGAAAGGTCTGACTTATACCGGCGCGTTGAAAGTGCTTCGTGTATTGCTCGGATATGATTATCTCTGGACACAGGTGCGTGTAAAAGGCGGCGCTTACGGCTGTATGTGCAGTTTCGGCAGATCCGGGGACAGCTACTTCGTATCCTACAGAGACCCGAATCTGAAAAATACGATCGATGTCTACGAGAAGGCGGCGGATTATATCGCCGGGTTTGAGGCGGACGAGCGGACGATGACCCAATATATTATCGGTGCGGTGAGTGAAATGGATATGCCCATGACACCGGCGATGAAAGGCACTTATTCCCTTGCCGGCTATATGACTCATTATCCTTACGAGAAAGTGCAGCAAAACAGGGATGAACTGCTGGCAGCAGATACAGATACGATCCGCGGATTGTCCGAGTATATCCGGGCCTTCATAGATGAGGACTGTCTGTGCGTAGTGGGCAATGAGGAGCGCATTAAGGAGAACGGCGAGCTGTTTGCACAGACAGAGTATTTATTCCATTAAAAAATGTAAATTTATGCAACCTTTTGGTCTTGTGAAAGGTAATATAGACAGAAGCAGTTGTTTGGAAGCACAAAATATCACTTTGGAACATTTGTGCGAAGCAGGGTGACTGGAAAGCAGGGAGCAGGCTTTGTTACAGGGTGACTGCGGGAAACGGAGGATCGAAAGGAATGGGTATGAGTATGAGAAAAAGATGTGGAATGAAAGTGTTACCGGTAGTGGCTATGATGACGGTGTTATTGTCCGGGTGCGGCAGCAGCGGTTCGAAATACACTGCGGTGGCAAATGATACGGTTGCTGCCGAGACAGCGGCTTATGATTATGACGGCGGCTATATGCTAAGCAACGGTGCGGTGGCGATGGTGGAAGAGGCCGGCGAGTATGAGTATGATGATGTGGCCGAACCGGCGCAGGGAGTCGCAGAGCTGCAAAATGATGCGCTGGCAGGCAGGAAACTGATCAAGAATGTCAATATGAACGTGGAGACGGAACAGTTTGATGCACTGGTGCCGAACCTGCAAAGTCAGGTGGCGGCGCTGGGCGGCTACATAGAAGATATGTCCAGCTACAGCAGGAACGATAATTATTCTTCGGACTATATCGGAACAAAGTATCTGCGTTACGCCAACATGACGGTGCGTATACCGCAGCAGAATCTGGATGCGTTCTTAAACGAGGTGGGCGAGCAGTCTAACATCGTGAGCCGTTCGGAGAGTGTAACCGATGTGACACTGCAATATGTAGACTTAGAGAGTCATAAGAAAGCGCTTACCACGGAACAGAACAGACTGCTGGAATTGATGGAGCAGGCGCAGAGCGTGGAGGATATCATAACCATAGAGGGAAGACTCTCGGAAGTGCGTTACCAGATTGAGAGTATGGAGTCTCAGCTTCGTACCTATGATAATAAGATTGACTACAGCACCGTATATTTGTCTATTGATGAGGTAGAGCGGTATACACCTACTGAGGAGATTACTACAGGCGAGCGTATACGGACCGGCTTTATGGACAGCGTGAAGGGTGTCGGCAGAGGAATCGGCAACTTTGCGATCTGGTTTGTGATCAATCTGCCGTATCTGATCGTATGGGCGATCGTTATTGTCATTATTCTGTTGATCGTGCGCATCGTGATTAAGAAGAGTGCGAAAAAGGCAGCAGCGCGTGTGAATCCGTATGCGCAAAATACTGGTTCTGAGACGGCTGACGGAGCAGAATCTGTGGGAATGGCGCAGAACTCCGGAATAAAAGAAGAGTCGAATATATCGGATAAATAATATAAGGATAGACAGAGGATATTACAGAATGAGTGAACAGAAAAATGCACAGTTCAAATCCGGTTTTGCCACGCTTATCGGAAGGCCAAACGTGGGGAAATCTACACTGATGAATGCGCTGATCGGGCAGAAGATCGCCATTACTTCCAGCAGACCGCAGACGACCCGTAATAAGATCCAGACGGTATATACCTCCGGGGAGGGGCAGATCGTGTTCCTGGATACGCCGGGCATACATAAGGCGAAGAATAAACTGGGAAACTATATGGTAAGTGTGGCGGAGCGCACCATGTCGGACGTGGATGTGATCCTGTGGCTGGTGGAGCCTACCGACTATATTGGCGCGGGGGAGCAGCATATCATTGAGCAGCTAAGGAAGACGAGAACGCCGGTCATACTGGTCATTAATAAGATCGATACCGTGAAGAAGGAACTTATTCTTACCTTTATCGATGCTTACAGGAAGCAGCTTGATTTTGCGGAGATCGTTCCGGTGTCGGCGCTTAAGAAAGACGGACTGGACACGCTCATCGGATGTATTATGAAGTATCTGCCTTATGGAGAGCCTTTCTACGATGAAGATACAGTGACGGATCAGCCCATGAGACAGATCGTGGCGGAACTGATCAGGGAGAAGGCACTGAAATGTCTGGAAGAGGAGATCCCCCATGGTATTGCTGTCACCATAGAGGTGATGAAATTCAGGAAACGGATCGTGGATATTGAGGCTACTATTGTCTGCGAACGGGAGTCCCACAAGGGGATCATCATCGGCAAGCAGGGCAGTATGCTTAAGAAGATCGGTTCCATGGCAAGACCGGATATAGAAGAACTGGTGGAATGTCAGGTTAATTTGAAGCTCTGGGTCAAGGTGAAAAAGGACTGGAGAGACAGTGACTATCTGTTGAAAAATTTCGGTTACAATCCGAAAGAAACAGAATAGAAAAAGACAAATCTGCGAACCCTAAACATTAGTATAGAGTCGGCTCGGCCGAATATGTACTGATGACTGATTGATAAGAGAGGATTAGGGGCGTAAGATGAATGAAACGGATTACTGGGCAAAGTTTATGGCGACCGGAAAAATAGATGATTTTCTGGCGTATAGAAATGCGGAAGATGCGCAGGCACAGGTCCGCAAGAGTAAGGAAGCAGCAGGAGAGTATTCTCATGCAGGAATATACACAGATTACAGGAATGGTTTTAAAGGCTGAGCCAATCGGCGAATATGATAGAAGAATTGTAATATTAACGAAGGAGAAAGGTAAGATTTCGGCATTTGCGAGAGGAGCGCGCAAACAGGGCAGCAGGCTTCTCGCAGCGACGAACCCTTTCTCCTTTGGGGAGTTTAAGCTATATGCGGGCAGAAGTTCTTACAACGTTATGGAAGCAGCGATCAGCAATTATTTTGAGGGACTGCGGGAAGATTTCGAAGGTGCATATTACGGAATGTACTTTTTGGAACTGATGGATTATTATACGAGAGAGAATAACGATGAGAAGGAGATGTTGAGACTGCTTTACCAGTCGCTGCGGGCGTTATTGCATGAGGGACTGCCTAACCGGTTGGTACGCTACATATTTGAGCTGAAAGCGATGGTGATAAACGGTGAGTTCCCGGGGATCCCTACGGACAAGGTCTGGGATCAGTCCACCGAGTACGCCGTGTCCTATATCGTGGATTCGGGCATTGAAAGACTGTATACCTTTACTGTGACCCCGGAGGTTCTAAGGCAGCTGCAGGAGATTGCGGACGATTATCGCAGACGATATCTTGACAGAACGTTTAAAAGTCTTGAAATTGTGGATAATCTTTAATATAATGTAATGCAGTATGTTAGCGGTTTAGAATCGACCGGAGGAGAAAACGTATGCGAAGAGGGAGAACGGTTCTGCTTATGATAGGGATTGTCTGTGGGCTTGCGGGCTGCGGACAGGATAAAATACCGGAAGTAAGTTCTGTTTCAATCGGTAAAGACGGAGGAATCGTCCAGCAGATCGTGGGCAGCTTTGAACAAGATTATTATGATATGGACAGTCTGGAGGCGTTGGCTTCGCAGAGAGTGACGGAATATTGTGCAGACAGCGGTGCGGACAGTGTGGTGCTTGCGTCTGTCGAGGAGAAGGACGGAAGTGTCCTGATTTGTTTTAATTATGCCACAGACCGGGATTATAAGGACTTCAATAACAGGGAACTGTTTGTGGGGACACTTTCAGAGGCGGGCAATCAGGGTTATGGACTGGAAGGCGTCGCTTTTGTCTCGTCGGACGGTAAGCCGATGGAACTGGGGTATATGGAAGACCATGATAAGATACAGATCGTAATTATCGGCACTAAGCCGTCGGAAGACTTGGTGGTAAATACTTACGGGAAGGTACTCTATATCAACCAGACCGCCACAAGTGATCTGGATGTTTCCTTTGCCGGTAAAAAGGGTGTGCGCATTACGCATCCGGCAAAAGAAGACAGCGATGAGAGCGTTTTATCTTACATCGTATTCCAGTAGCACATTTTATAAATGTAATAAAATATGTTATGAATTATATAGAACAATGAAAGAATCAGAATGGAGGAAATTATGGAAAAAACAATGGAGAAGATCGTGGCTTTATCGAAGGCGAGAGGGTTTGTATATCCCGGATCGGAGATTTACGGCGGTCTGGCAAACACATGGGATTTCGGCAATCTGGGCGTAGAGCTTAAGAATAATATCAAGAAGGCGTGGTGGCAGAAGTTTGTGATGGAAAGCCCTTACAATGTGGGTGTGGACTGTGCCATCTTAATGAATCCGCAGACATGGGTAGCAAGTGGACATCTTGGAAGCTTTTCCGACCCGCTGATGGATTGTAAGGAATGTCACGAGAGATTCCGTGCGGATAAGATCATAGAGGACTATGTGGCGGAGCAAGGCATGACACTGGACAATTCCGTGGATGGCTGGAGCCAGCAGGAAATGAAGGATTTTATCGAAGAACATAATATTCCCTGTCCAACATGCGGCAAACATAACTTTACGGATATCAGACAGTTCAATCTCATGTTTAAGACGTTCCAGGGTGTTACGGAGGATGCAAAAAACACCGTATATCTGCGTCCGGAGACCGCACAGGGTATTTTTGTTAATTTCAAAAACGTGCAGAGAACTTCACGTAAGAAGATTCCTTTCGGTATCTGTCAGGTGGGTAAGTCCTTCAGAAACGAGATCACACCGGGTAACTTTATTTTCCGTGTGAGAGAGTTTGAACAGATGGAAATGGAATTCTTCTGCGAGCCGGATACGGATCTGGAGTGGTTTGCGTATTGGAAACAGTATTGTATTGATTTCCTGAAGAGCCTCGGAATGAAGGAGGAAGAGATGCGTGTCCGCGATCACGATCCGGAAGAGCTTTCTTTCTACTCCAAGGCGACCACGGATATCGAGTTCCTGTTCCCCTTCGGCTGGGGTGAACTCTGGGGCATCGCTGACCGGACGAACTATGATCTGACACAGCATCAGAATACATCCGGTGAGGATATGTCTTACTTTGATGATACGAAGAATGAGAAATATATTCCTTATGTCATCGAGCCGTCGCTGGGCGTGGAGAGACTGTTCCTTGCAGTACTTTGCGGCGCTTACGATGAAGAGGAGATCGGTGAGGGGGACGTGCGTACCGTACTGCATTTCCACCCGGCACTTGCGCCGGTTAAGATCGGCGTGCTTCCGCTGTCGAAGAAGCTTAATGAGGGCGCGGAGAAAATCTTTGCAGAACTGTCTAAGAAATATAACTGTGAGTTTGATGACAGAGGTAACATCGGTAAGAGATACCGCAGACAGGATGAGATCGGTACACCTTTCTGTGTTACATACGATTTTGATTCCGAGACGGATGGCTGTGTGACCGTGAGATTCCGTGATTCCATGGAACAGGAGCGCATTGAGATCGCAAAGCTGGATGCTTATTTTGCAGATAAATTTACATTTTGATATAGGGCTCAGATGAAAGAAGACAACTCTTTTGTCTGAGCAGTTGTATGATAAAGGACGACTATTAATGTTAAGAAAGGATAGAGAACTACGATGAAACCATATGGTGTGAATGAGTTACGAAAGATGTTTCTTGAATTTTTCGAGAGCAAGGACCATTTAAAGATGAAAAGCTTTTCTCTGGTGCCCCACAATGACAACAGTTTGTTGTTGATCAATTCCGGTATGGCACCTCTGAAACCTTATTTTACAGGACAGGAGATTCCGCCCAGACGGCGTGTTACGACATGCCAGAAGTGTATCCGGACAGGCGATCTGGAAAATGTGGGTAAGACAGCCAGACACGGTACTTTCTTTGAGATGTTGGGGAACTTTTCTTTCGGTGATTATTTTAAACATGAAGCCATTGCGTGGAGTTGGGAGTTTCTCACCAAAGTGGTAGGTCTGGAGGAAGACAGGCTCTATCCGTCCATCTACGAGAATGATGAGGAAGCATTTGAGATATGGAATAAGGAGATCGGTATTGCGCCGGAACGGATTTACCGTTTCGGTAAAGAAGATAATTTCTGGGAGCACGGTTCCGGCCCCTGCGGTCCCTGTTCCGAGGTTTATTATGACAGAGGAGAGAAATACGGCTGCGGTAAGCCCGGCTGTACGGTAGGCTGCGACTGCGACCGCTATATGGAGATCTGGAACAATGTGTTCACGCAGTTTGATAATGATGGCAAAGGTAATTACACGGAGCTTGCGCAGAAGAATATCGATACTGGCATGGGTCTTGAGAGACTGGCATCTGTTGTACAGGATGTAGATTCCATATTTGATGTGGATACAGTGCTGGCGCTGCGTACCAGAGTGTGTGAGATTGCAGGTGTGGAATATAAGAAAGACTATGACACGGACGTGTCTATCCGTATCATCACAGATCATATCCGTTCCGCTACATTTATGATTTCGGACGGTATTATGCCTTCCAATGAGGGCAGGGGATATGTGCTTCGCCGCATCATTCGTCGTGCGGCACGTCAGGGCAGGAAGTTAGGAATTAAGGATACATTCCTCTCCAATCTGGCAGGCACGGTGATTGAAGGGTCCAAGGACGGATATCCGGAATTGGAGGAGAAGAAAGAGTTTATCTTCAATGTGCTGATGCAGGAGGAGAATAAATTCAATAAGACGATCGATCAGGGACTTACCATCTTAAATGAGATGACGGAGGCTGTGGCGGCTCAGGGCGGCAAGGAGCTGGGCGGTGCCGATGCGTTCAAATTATATGATACTTACGGATTCCCGCTTGATCTGACGAAAGAGATTCTGGAAGAAAAAGAGTTTACGGTGGATGAAGACGGATTTAAGGCATGTATGCAGGAGCAGAAGGATAAAGCCCGCAAGGCGCGTAAGGTGACCAACTATATGGGCGCCGATGTGACCGTGTATGAATCCATTGATCCTTCTGTCACCACGGAATTTGTAGGGTATGACAATCTGACTTATGACTCGAAAGTGACGGTACTTACCACGGAGACAGAGCTTGTGGAAGCGTTGACGGACGGTGAAGTAGGTACGATTATCGTGGAAAAAACACCTTTTTATGCCACCATGGGCGGACAGGAAGGCGACACCGGTATGATTACCACGGCGGACGGAACGTTTCAGGTGGAGAATACCATCAAACTGTTGGGCGGCAAAGTGGGGCATATCGGCAAGGTGACAAAAGGAATGTTTAAAGTCGGTGATGCCGTGACGCTGTCGGTGGATACCGTAAGGAGAGGCAATACCTGTAAGAATCACAGCGCGACCCATCTGCTCCAGAAAGCATTGCGCGAAGTACTGGGGAATCATGTGGAGCAGGCAGGCTCCTATCAGGATGGTGAGAGAACCCGTTTCGACTTCTCACATTCCGCGGCGATGACGCCGGAAGAAATCCGAAAAGTAGAGCAGATTGTGAGCGAGCAGATTGCAAATAATCTGCCGGTCGAGACGAAAATTATGACGATAGAGGAAGCCAAGAAGTCCGGTGCGATGGCGCTCTTCGGCGAGAAATACGGAGAGACGGTGCGTGTCGTACAGATGGGAGATTTCTCCAAAGAACTGTGCGGCGGTACTCATGTGAAATCTACCGGCACGATCGGTTCCTTTAAGATTCTGTCCGAGTCCGGTGTCGCGGCAGGCGTGCGTCGTATTGAAGCGGTGACGGGCAGCAACGTAACTGCATACTATCAGAAATTGGAAGAGCAGCTTCAGGAGGCGGCTAAGGTGTTAAAGACTTCTCCCTCTAATCTGGTGGAGCGCTGCGAGCATCTGATGGCGGAGATGAAAACATTACAGAGTGAGAATGAGTCGTTAAAGAGCAAGGCAGCTAAGGATGCGCTTGGTGATGTTATGGACCAGGTACAGGAAGTGAAAGGTGTTAAACTGTTAGCAACTAAGGTTGCAGGTGTGGATATGAACGGTCTGCGCGAGCTGGGCGACCAGTTGAAAGAGAAGCTGGGCGAAGGCGTAGTCGTATTGATTTCCGACAGTGACGGCAAGGTCAATATGATCGCCATGGCGACGGACGGCGCAATGGGACAGGGCGCTCATGCGGGTAATTTGATCAAAGGTATCGCGGCACTTGTAGGCGGAGGAGGCGGCGGACGCCCCAACATGGCGCAGGCGGGCGGTAAGAATCCGGCCGGAATTGATGCAGCGATCACGGAGTGCGCGAAAGTGCTGGAAGGACAGATTCAGTAAATTTCGAAATAGTAGTTGACTCATAACCAAAATGTGGTATAATTTGTGTTGTGTGTAGAAACACAGAGCATGTAAGCTCATAAATAACCCAATCAGTCGAAATGCTTGTTCGGGACTGAAGGGAGGTCAGGTGCGAGAATGTCAAACGTAATCGTTAAAGAGAACGAAACTTTGGATAGCGCATTGCGTCGTTTCAAGAGAAGCTGTGCGAAAGCAGGCATCCAGCAGGAGATTCGTAAGAGAGAGCATTACGAGAAACCCAGCGTAAGACGTAAGAAGAAGTCCGAAGCAGCCAGAAAACGTAAATACAACTAAGTAAAAGCATGGAGCAGACTCAGAAGCGATTTTGAGTCTGTTTTTCTTTGGTGGAATATCCGTTGTCCCATTACAATATGTATAGTACATAACAGAGTATTTGGGAGTGACAGCGTTGCGAAAAAAAGGGAAGCGTACTGTAATATGGCTGATATTGGGATGCCTTATATTTCACGCGGGATTTATGTGCATGTCGATGGGAGCATGGGCAGCACCGGATGTTACCGCACCGTCTTATATCGTGATGGAAGCAGATACCGGACAGGTGATCTGTGAACAGGATGCGGACACGAGAAGAAGTCCTGCGAGTATTACGAAGATCATGACATTATTGATTATTTTTGAACATCTGAAAAGCGGAAGGATACATCTGGAGGATCAGGTTACCACCAGCGCTTATGCAAAGTCCATGGGTGGATCACAGGTCTTTTTGGAGGAGGGCGAGACACAGACGTTGGAGACAATGATTAAGTGTATCGCTGTTGCATCGGGAAATGATGCCAGCGTGGCGGTGGCAGAGTACATAGCAGGCAGTGAGAGTGAGTTTGTCAAGCTGATGAATGAGAAAGCGGAGAAATTGGGAATGCAGAATACGCATTTCGAGGACTGCTGCGGGCTGTCGGATTCCGACAACCATTATTCCTCCGCCAAGGATGTGGCGATCATGTCGCGAGAGCTGATCACCAAATATCCGGAGGTGTTCGAGTATACGAAGATCTGGATGGAAGATATCGAACATATAACACCTCAGAGCACTTCCACGTTTACCTTATCCAGCACGAACAAACTGCTCAAGCAGTATGAGTGGACGACGGGATTAAAGACCGGTTCCACTTCGAAAGCATTATACTGCCTGTCAGCGACAGCGGATAGAGACGGCATGGAGCTGATCGCAGTGGTGATGGCAGCGCCTGATCCCAAGAGCCGTTTTCAGGATGCCATTACGCTGTTAAATTATGGCTACAGTGTGAGCCGCATGTATACGGATGAAAATAAGGATCCGCTGCCGGAGCAAAAGATAGAAGGCGGAATCGAAGATGTCCTGTATCTGACTTATGCCGGCCCGTTCGAGTATCTGGACACGAAGGGAAGCAATCTAAGCGAAATACAAAAGGAGATCAGTCTGCCTGATTGCGTGCAGGCGCCTGTGGCGGAAGGAGAGGCTATCGGGGAAGCAGTGTACAAACTGGATGGTGTGCGGATCGGAAGCGTGTCGATCTTAGCGGCGAAAGGCGTAGAGAAGGCGGGATATAAGGATTATTGGAAAAAGGTATGGATTCGGTATCTGATGAAGCGGTAGCGTTGTGCAAAGGCTTAGCCCTTTATGTATGAAGACTATGCAGAACACAAGTTCACAGATTGCGGTAACGGACCGGTTTATGATATACTTTATAAGTTGTGTAGGCACGGCGGAAGTGAAAGTGCCGTACCGTTTCGGGCGGCGGACACTTAGAAGTGGAGAAAACATATATGATAGAGGGAATATTGATCTGCATGGCGTTTATGATTATTCTGTGCCTGCTCATATCGGCATATGACTGCAACAGATTTATCACGGTGCAATATGAGATCAGATCAGATAAGATCACCAAACCCTGCAAACTTGTTCTGCTTTCTGACCTGCATAACAAATCATACGGCAATGATCATGAAAAACTGATCAGAGAAATAGACGCGATCTCTCCGGATGTGATTCTGACTGCGGGAGATATGCTGACAGCAGAACAGGAAACACCATACGGGAAGGCACTGTCACTGATGCGGCAGTTGTCTTCCCGCTATAAGATATATTACGGTCTGGGAAATCACGAGTGCCGTCTGCAGCTTTATCCTGAGCAGTACGGTACAATATATGAAGATTATATAAAAGGTCTGAGAGACTGCGGAATCTCGCTGTTAGTCAATGAGAATACCTATCTGCCGGAGTACAATGTGGCGGTGTGCGGTTCCCGGATCGACGGATGTTACTATAAGAAATTCCGAAAGTATCCCATGAAGGATAGCTATCTCCCCCAAATATTAGGAAAGCCGCGAAGGGAAGCGTGTCAGATCCTGATCGCCCACACGCCGCAGTATTTTGAGGAGTATGCGGCATGGGGAGCCGATGTGGTGGTGTCGGGACATGTGCATGGCGGTATCATGAAGCTGCCTGTGCTGGGAGGAGTTCTGTCACCGAACCTGACCCTTTTTCCCAAGTATGACGGCGGGCGGTTTGAACACGGAAGATCAGTAATGATCCTTAGCAGAGGATTGGGCACCCATACGATTCCTGTCAGGGTTTTCAATCCGGCGGAGCTTGTGGTGATCGATCTTGTGCCTGAGAAGAACGGCTAAGAGAATATCGGAATCGATAAGCATATATGCATATAAAAGGACATACAGGCAAACAGAAAGGACAGGCTCAAGATGGCGATCCCTGTTAAATTAGAGGTGTTTGAAGGACCGTTAGATCTGCTTCTGCACCTGATCGATAAGAATAAAGTTGATATCTATGATATTCCGATCGTTGAGATCACAGAGCAGTATCTGGATTATATTAAACAGATGCCGACAGAAGACATGAATGTGGTGAGTGAGTTTCTCGTTATGGCGGCTACCCTGATCGATATCAAGTGCAGGATGCTTCTGCCTAAAGAAGTGAATGAAGAGGGAGAAGAGGAAGATCCGAGAGCGGAATTGGTGGAGAAGTTACTGGAATATAAGATGTGCAAATATATGTCATATGAACTGCGTGACAGGATGGTGGATGCGGAGCGCAGTCTCTACAAGAAACCCACGCTTCCTAAGGAAGTTGCCGATTACAGACAGCCGGTGGATTATGAGGAATTGATCGGTGATATGACGCTGCAGAGGCTGCACGAGATATTCAAGCAGATTATGAAACGACAGGAGGACAAGATCGATCCGGTCAGAAGCACCTTCGGAAATATCGAGAAGGACGAGATCGATATGGATTTGAAGACCACTTTTGTGGAAGCGTATGTGCGCAGTCATAAGACTTTCAGCTTCCGAAAACTTCTGGAGAAGCAGAACAGCAAGATGGAAGTCATCGTTACGTTTCTGGTGATTCTGGAGATGATCAAGACAGGCAGGATCGGCATAGAGCAGGAGGACACATTCTCAGATATTATCATTACGACGAAAGATGTGAGAGACACCGCACCGATGCAGCTTACGTCGGTGGCGGAATAGAGGGAAGAAAGATGGAGAGAGCGAAGGCGAAAGCAGTACTGGAGGCAATTCTTTTTACAATGGGCGATTCGGTCAGTATCGACAGTCTTGCAGCAGTGATCGAAGAGGATAAGGCGGTGACGCAGGAGATTCTGGAGGAACTGGCACAGGACTACAGTGCACAGGACAGGGGAATCGGCCTGACGACACTGGATGGTTCCGTGCAGATGTGTACCAAGGGAGAACTGTATGAGTATCTCATCAAAATCGCTAAGGCACCGAAAAAATTTGTGCTCACGGACACGCTTCTGGAAACGCTTTCTATCATTGCATATAAGCAGCCGGTTACCAGACTGGAAATTGAGAAGGTCAGGGGCGTGAGCTGCGATCATGCGGTGAATAAGCTGCTGGAATATGATCTGATCACGGAAGTGGGACGGTTGGATGCACCGGGAAGACCGCTCCTTTTCGGCACCACGGAACAGTTCCTTCGAAGTTTCGGGGTGAAGTCTCTGGAAGATCTGCCGGAGTTAAATGCGGTACAGATCGAGGAATTTAAACAGCAGGCCGAGTCGGAGGTACAGCTGCAGCTTGATATTTAGAAACTATGTCATATGAAAGCTGTACTCGCATATATATTAACGAAGAAGCATAAAGGTCAGTATATATATGCGTATTTTTCACAATAGAAATCTGGGCAGCATTGGGGAATATTTTAAAACTCCGGCAATGCGATGTATGAATGGATATATTCACGGCAGGGTGATCGCCATAGCGTTGGCGATTGCCTTGTTTTGTTGTCAGACGATTCCGATTCGGGCGCAGGATGGTGCGCGGGAGGAAAAGGATGATCTGCAGCTCTATGCCCAGGCCGCGGTTCTCATGGATGCGGATTCGGGGCGTGTGTTGTATGGCAAGAACGAAAAAGATGTGCTGCCGATGGCAAGTACCACCAAGATCATGACCTGTATTCTGGCGCTGGAGTACGGTAATCCGGATCAGATCGTGGAAGTATCATCCTACGCGGCGAGTATGCCGAAAGTCAAGCTTTATGTGAAGTCGGGTGAACGGTACCGGCTGGGAGATCTGTTATATTCACTTATGTTGGAATCCCATAACGACTCGGCAGTGGTGATCGCAGAAGCGGTGGGAGGAAGCGTGGAAGAATTTGCATCTATGATGAATCAGAAGGCGAGAGATATCGGCTGTTATGACACTTATTTTATCACGCCCAACGGACTGGATGCGACAGTGAATGACAGTGGCAGGGTTCACTCAACTACCGCTGCGGATCTGGCCAGAATCATGGCTTACTGTGTGACGGATTCGCCGGCCAGAGAACAGTTTCTTCAGATCACGCAGACTCTGGGATATGATTTTACCGATGCGGACGGAAAGAGAAGCTTCCATTGCAATAATCACAATGCTTTTCTGGGGATGATGAAGGAAGCGATATCGGGAAAGACGGGATTTACCAATAATGCGGGCTATTGCTATGTAGGTGCGGTGGAGAGTGAGGGCAGGATATTTACGGTAGCGCTGCTTGCCTGCGGATGGCCGAATAACAGGACATATAAGTGGAGCGATATGAAGAAGCTGACCGCTTACGGGATGGAGCGGTATCAATACAGGGATATCTATGAACCTCAGGAATTTCGTGATATACGGGTGCAAAACGGCATTGACGAGGAGGGCAAACCATACGGTGAAATGTATGTGCCTGTGCGGCTGGAGGACGATGGAGAGAACAGTATTTCCTATCTGCTCTGTGAAGATGACGAAGTCGAGGTAAGGACGAAGATCGCAGATGTGCTGCAGGCACCGGTCGGGGAGAGAGAACAGATCGGAACGGTCAGCTATTATCTGAACGGTACATTAATCAAATGTTACCCGATTGTCACTGCGGCAACCGTGCAAGAACGCACTTTCGGACGAATATGTACATATCTTCTTCATGTTTTTCTGCTTTAGTTTTTTTCTTAACAATTTTTTGACGGTTTTGATGAAAAATTTTGGAAAATAAGCTGGTCGAGCCGCCGAATCTATGTTATACTACGTTCGTGTGCTATGCACATAATGATAATGTTCTAATTATTTATTATTATGATAAATGGAGGGCTGAAAAAATGAGTACTACTTCTCAAGCGAGTCAAAGAATCAATGCTTTGCTCGATGAAAACAGTTTCGTTGAGATCGGTGCGCTTGTAACGGCGAGAGCTACGGATTTCAATCTGAAACAGGCGGAAACTCCTTCGGACGGCGTAGTGACCGGCTACGGAGTGATCGACGGTAATCTTGTGTATGTATATAGCCAGGATGCGTCCGTTTTAAACGGCACAGTCGGCGAGATGCATGCTAAGAAAATTGCAAACCTCTATGATCTGGCGCTTAAGACAGGTGCACCTGTGATCGGACTGATCGATTCCGCCGGACTTAGACTGCAGGAGGCGACAGATGCCTTAAACGGTTTTGGTGAGATCTACATGAAGCAGGCGCTTGCTTCCGGTGTGATTCCCCAGATCACGGCGGTATTCGGAAACTGCGGCGGCGGACTTGCGCTGATTCCCGCAATGACGGACTTTGCTTTTATGGAGGAGAAGAAAGCAAAATTATTCGTGAACTCGCCTAATGCGTTGGAGGGTAATGAGATTTCCAGATGCGACACCTCTTCCGCGTCATTCCAGAGCGAAGAGACAGGACTTGTGGATGCAGTCGGCGATGAGGCATCCATCATGGCACAGATCAGACAGCTTGTATCCATGCTGCCTGCCAACAATGCGGAGATCGCGGTAGGCGACTGCACGGATGACCTGAACAGGGCGTGTGCCGAGATCGCAAACTGTGTGGGCGATACGTCCATTGCTCTGTCACAGATTGCAGATGACGGCATTTTTGTGGAAGTAAAGCAGAACTATGCGAAGGATATGGTTGCAGGATTTATCAGATTAAACGGTGCGACCATCGGTGCGGTTGCTAACCGCACGCAGGTATATAATGCCGACGGTGAAGTGACTGATAAATTTGATGCGGCATTGTCCGTAAGAGGAGCAGAGAAAGCGGCAGAGTTCATTAATTTCTGCGATGCTTTTGATATTCCGGTACTTTCTCTGACTAACGTTGCAGGATTTGCGGCGACCAAGTGTTCCGAGCGGAGAATTGCGAAAGCTGTAGGGAAACTTACATATGCTTTTGCCAATGCGACGGTTCCGAAGGTGAACGTGATCATCGGTAAAGCATATGGAAGCGCTTATGTGGCAATGAATTCCAAGGCAATCGGTGCAGATATTACGATCGCATGGCCTGAAGCCGAGATCGGAATGATGGACGCGAACCTTGCGGCGAAGATCATATGTGACGGACAAGGATCCGAAGCTATCGACGCATGTGCGAAAGAATATGCTGCACTGCAGAACAATGTGACAAGTGCGGCGAAGAGAGGATATGTAGACCAGATCGTAGAGCCTGTTGACACGAGAAAATATGTGATCGGTGCTTTCGAGATGTTAGCTACTAAGAGTGAAGGACGTCCGGATAGAAAACACGGTACAGTCTAGAAAGGATGATGCTTAATATGAAAAAATTATTAGCAATATTAGGTGTGATTACCTGTATGATCGGATTGTGCGCATGCGGACAGGAAGAAGCAGGGGCAGGGGATGCCAACACGGAAAGTATGGTGCAGTTTGGTGAGACGACAGTACAGCAGATGGACGAGATCGTTAAACAGGGTGCCATAGAACAGTATGCATCACAGCCGGAAATCTATGCCGGACTTCTCGGATGGCAGGACGCGCTATCTGATATCGGAACCTTTGAGGGAACGAACGGCGGTACGGCTGTTGTCACCGATGAGGAGATGATTGTTACTGTCAATGTGTTAGGATCCAGCCATAATGCTACGGTAGAGATTATCTTTGACGCTGCTACGGGAGGTTATGCGGGTATTACGACCAATGTGGCATATTCCCTTGGTGAGACCATGGCCAAGGCGGCAATGAATACGGTAATCGGGATGGGAACCGTATTTGCTGTACTGATTTTGATCAGTCTGATCATTTCCTGCTTTACACTGATTTCCAAGTTTGAAAACAAGAAGCAGAAACCTGAGGCGGGCGCGTCAGCCGGCAGTGTGCAGGCTGATCCTGTAGTGACGCAGATTGCGCAGAAAGAGGAGCTGTCTGACGATTCAGAGCTTGTGGCAGTGATTGCGGCGGCGATTGCGGCATATGAAGGTTCCGGTTCTACAGACGGATTTGTAGTACGATCCATCAGAAAATCTAATAAGAGTAAATGGCAGAATGCCTAAGAGTCATAGGAGGATATTAAAATGAAAAATTATACAATCACCGTAAACGGAAGCGTATATGATGTAGTAGTGGAAGAGGGCGCTACAAGCGGCGCACCTGTGGCGGCTGCACCCGCAGCACCGAAGGCAGCTCCCAAGGCAGCTCCGGCTCCCGCAGCAGCACCGGCAGCAAGCGGCGCAGCGGGCAGTGTTAAGATCGAGGCCGGTGCGGCAGGTAAAGTGTTTAAGATTGAGGCAAACGTAGGACAGGCAGTGAAGAAAGGTGACGCTGTCGTGATCGTGGAAGCCATGAAGATGGAGATCCCTGTAGTTGCTCCCCAGGACGGTACTGTAGCAAGTATTAATGTAGCAGTAGGTGACGCTGTGGAAGCTGGAGCTTTACTCGCAACATTGAACTAAGAGGGTGCGCACACAATGCGATAAAGCCGCAATTGGGTGCATCTGAAACTAAAACTACAGGAGGTTAATAAAATGTATATAGTTGAGACGCTTAACAATCTGATACATCAGACCGCGTTTTTTAATCTGGATGTGCGGAACTATATCATGATTGCCGTAGCACTTTTTTTCCTATATCTGGCCATCGCCAAGGGATTTGAACCCCTTCTGCTGGTTCCGATCGCATTCGGTATGCTGCTCGTGAATATCTATCCGGATATCATGGCTCCATACGGGGAAGGCGGTGCCGGTGGCGGTCTGCTGTATTATTTCTATAAGCTGGACGAATGGGCGATTCTGCCGTCCCTGATCTTCATGGGTGTCGGTGCCATGACGGATTTCGGTCCGCTGATTGCTAATCCGAAGAGCTTTCTTCTCGGTGCGGCAGCGCAGTTCGGTATTTTTGCAGCATACTTCGGAGCTATTTTCCTTGGCTTCAATGATAAAGCAGCGGCAGCTATTTCCATTATCGGTGGTGCGGATGGTCCTACATCGATCTTCCTTGCAGGTAAGCTGGGACAGACTACTCTGATGGGACCGATCGCCGTGGCGGCGTATTCTTATATGGCGCTTGTGCCGATTATCCAGCCGCCGATCATGAAACTCTTTACAACAGAGAAAGAGAGAAAAATCAAGATGGGACAGCTTCGTCCTGTCAGCAAATTAGAGAAGATCCTATTCCCGATCGTAGTTACGATCGTAGTATCTCTGATCCTTCCTACCACGGCGCCGCTTGTAGGTATGCTGATGTTAGGTAACCTGTTCAGAGAGTCAGGCGTGGTAAGACAGTTGACAGATACGGCTTCCAATGCACTGATGTATATCGTGGTTATTATCCTCGGTACATCCGTAGGCGCTACCACGAGTGCAGAGGCATTCCTTAACTGGGATACTCTTAAGATTGTCGCATTAGGTCTGATCGCGTTTGCATTCGGTACGGCGGCCGGTGTACTATTCGGCAAGCTGATGTGTGTAATGACAAAGGGCAAGGTAAATCCGCTGATCGGTTCCGCAGGTGTGTCCGCCGTGCCTATGGCGGCGAGAGTATCTCAGAAGGTTGGTGCGGAGTCAGACCCGACCAACTTCCTGTTAATGCATGCTATGGGTCCTAACGTAGCGGGCGTTATCGGTACTGCGGTTGCAGCCGGTACATTTATGGCAGTATTCGGCGTATTCTAACTTCACGAGCTGCTTCACAACCTTGGAAATTGCTGTGAATTTAATTATAATGAGAAAGGAATGAAAATATAATGGCAGAACAGATTAAAAAGCCGGTTGGAATCATGGAAACCGTTCTTCGTGACGCACATCAGTCTCTGATCGCGACCAGAATGCCTACCGAGAAAATGCTTCCAATCGTAGATAAAATGGATAAAGTCGGCTACCATGCTGTAGAGTGCTGGGGCGGCGCTACCTTCGACGCGTCTCTTCGTTTCCTGAAGGAGGATCCGTGGGAGAGACTCAGAAAGTTAAGAGACGGCTTTAAGAATACCAAGTTACAGATGTTATTCAGAGGTCAGAATATTCTGGGATACAGACCTTATGCGGATGATGTGGTGTACTCGTTTGTTGAGAAGTCCATTGCAAATGGTATCGATGTTATTAGAATCTTTGACTGCCTGAATGATATTCGTAACCTTCAGGCGGCTGTAGACGCAACCAACAAGATCAAAAAACAGGAGGGCAGAGGGGAGTCTCAAATCGCGCTTTCCTATACGCTTGGTGATGCCTATACATTAGAGTATTGGGCGGATATGGCGAAGAAGATTGAGGAAATGGGTGCAGATTCTATCTGTATCAAGGATATGGCGGGTCTGCTTGTTCCCTACCGCGCAGCAGAGCTCGTGAAGACATTAAAGGAGAGCACAAAGCTTCCGATCCAGCTGCATACACACTATACTTCCGGCGTGGCGAGCATGACCTATCTGAAGGCTGTTGAGGCAGGCGTGGATGTGATCGACTGTGCAATTTCTCCTTTCGCACTGGGCACTTCTCAGCCGGCGACAGAGGTTATGGTGGAGACCTTTAAGGGCACAGAGTACGATACCGGATATGATCAGGAAATTCTGGCGGAGATTGCAGATTACTTCCGTCCTTACCGTGAGGAGTGTATCGAATCCGGTCTGATGAGCACCAAGGTACTCGGCGTCAACATCAATACATTGCGTTATCAGGTTCCCGGCGGTATGCTGTCTAACATGGTAAGCCAGCTGAAGGAGCAGAAGGCAGAGGATAAATATCAGGAGGTACTGGAAGAGATTCCGAGAGTACGTAAGGATTGCGGCGAGCCTCCGCTTGTTACACCTTCCTCTCAGATCGTTGGTACGCAGGCGGTATTTAATGTGCTGATGGGCGAGAGATATAAGATGGCAACAGGAGAGTTTAAGGATCTGCTTCGTGGTAATTACGGGCAGACAGTTAAGCCTAT
>JAAUZY010000027.1 GCA_014804355.1 Lachnospiraceae bacterium | reverse complement strand
CGAAGTATCCTACAAGACAGGCAAGAAACTTGGTGAGCATACCAACGTAGGCACAGTTACCGTGACGATTACCGGTATTAACGCATACACCGGTTCGATTAATAAGACATTCAAGATCACGGCAGTTGATTTGGCGACCTTCGTAGGAGAGAACGTACCAGACGGACGTAAGTTCAAGGCAGAGGGTAAGGCGAAATACACGAAGACAGGTGCGAAGACTGAGATCACAGAACTGTCATTTAACGGAATGGCTCTGGTAGAGAAACAGGATTACACGGTTGCTTATGCGAAAAACAATAAGGTGGTAGCCGATACAGAGTCCGCGACCATGACCATCAAGGGCAAGGGCAACTTCAAGGGTCAGATCAAGCATACGTATGAAGTGACGATCGCGTCTAAAGACGATGTATATGCAACGGCTACGGATATCGTTATGCCTGCTAAGTTTAACCAGCTGAAGTCAACTGTAAAGGTATTTGAGAAGGAGACGGGCAAGGCGCTGAAGGCCGGAACGGATTATGAGAAGACCATCACATATTATAGTGATGCCGCATGTAAGAATCTGATCACGGCGGATACCTTTGCGACGGATGTGGAGATCAATAAGGAGATCTATGCGAAGGTTGACATGAAGGGTACTGGCAGCTATGCCGGAACAACGGAGGCACCCGGATATGTGACAGCGAAGTTCAGGGTATACGACAGCACCAAGAAGATGGCTAACAAGAAGATAGTTGTAACTGTCGATACTACTGTAGCGAAGGATGGTGAAACACCGATTTCCTGTGATAATTCGAAGGCGAAAAATCCGTACTATACGGGAGCAGCCATTGAACCGAAGGTGACTGTATCAATCAAAGGAACTGATCCGTTAGAGACATTGACGGAAGGCGTAGACTACAAGGTAGACTATAACAACAATCTTAACAAGGGCAAGGCTACGGTAACAGTAACCGGTATCGGTAATGGCTATGGCGGCTCTAAGAGCGTGAAGTTCTCGATTGTATCAAAAGAAATGAAGTGGTACACCGCAGTTACAGAAAAGATAGCTACATTCTTCTCCAATCTGTTCTAGTAGTGTGGAGCAGAGCGAAATAAATAAGTAAGTGTGTGGAAGAGGATTTCCCGAGAGGGAAATCCTTTTCTGCGTAATTGGACGAGGCTTAATTTTTTACACTTTTTTCACATTTAAACGGTTTCGGTCGGGGAATTCCTATGATAAAATTCTAAGAAAGAAATCGGACGAACGACTTTTCACAGGAAAGAGCAGTTTATGGAATGAATATCAGCGCGGATTTACAGAAAGGATCAGGCAAGAGGATGGGTGCATTCGTAGAATTTAAAAATGTCAGCAAAACATACCATATGGGCGAGGTAGATATAGAGGCACTTAAAGATGTCAATTTTACAATTGAGCAGGGCGAATTCTGCGTCATCGTAGGTGCATCGGGTGCGGGCAAGACGACTATTTTGAATATTCTGGGCGGAATGGACAGCCTTACTTCCGGACAAGTCATGCTGGACGGCGCGGAGATCTCTGCATATAACAAGAAGAAACTGACTACTTATAGACGGCATGATATCGGTTTCGTATTTCAGTTCTATAATCTGGTTCAGAATCTGACGGCACTGGAAAATGTGGAACTGGCGGCGCAGATCTGTAAGGACCCGATGGATGCGATGACGGTTCTGGAGATGGTGGGTTTAAAGGAACGGGCGAATAACTTCCCGGCACAGCTTTCCGGCGGAGAGCAGCAGAGGGTGGCGATCGCGAGGGCTCTGGCGAAGAATCCGAAGCTGTTACTCTGTGACGAGCCGACCGGTGCGCTGGATTATAATACGGGTAAGGCAGTGCTGAAGCTGCTGCAGGANACGTGCCGCAGAGAGGGAATGACGGTGGTGGTCATCACGCACAATCAGGCTTTGACGGCGATGGCGGACAGGGTCATCACNGTGAAGAGCGGAACGGTTCAGAAGATGGAGATGAATGAGCATATTGTGCCGGTAGAGGAAATTGAGTGGTAATATGCGCAATAA
Source organism: Lachnospiraceae bacterium (assembly GCA_014804355.1). Taxonomy (GTDB): domain Bacteria; phylum Bacillota; class Clostridia; order Lachnospirales; family Lachnospiraceae; genus UBA3282. The sequence goes on along the minus strand of JAAUZY010000027.1, from coordinate 5,165 downwards.
ATTATGAAGATATGCCGTATCAATATGTGAGGAGTCGGACGGATGAGCAGTGGAATGGTTAAGACGACAATCAGGGAAATAAAGGCAAGTTTCGGAAGGTATTTGGCAATTTTGGCGATCGTCATGCTGGGTGTCGGACTTTTTGCAGGATTAAAAATCACAAAGCCGGCAATGATTGCTACGCAGAANNCTTATNTGCAGGAGCAGAANTTTTTTGATTTCCGATTGNTNTCAACGATTGGTTTTACCGATGATGATGTGGAGAAATTGTCACATATGGAGGAAGTGGCGGATATNGAGGGAACGATTTCGCTGGATGCACTGTGTGCGATTGGCGGAGAAAACGANGCGGTTTACAAAATACATGCATTGCCGNAGAANATCAATANGATTGAACTGACGGCGGGGCGTATGCCGCAGGCGGAGAATGAGTGTGTACTGGATGCNGCGAAGTNTTCAATTGAGNTNCTCGGNTCGGNNTTTACCGTGACGGATGATAANGATGAGGATACGTTNGACATGTTTCGNAATCGTACTTACACAGTGGTCGGTATCGCACGGTCTCCNTATTATATGAATTTCGAGCGCGGTACGACTTCGATCGGTGAGGGCAGGGTGGAGGCTTTTGCCTATGTGCCGATGGCGGCTTTTGACAGTGAGTATCTGACGGAAGTGTTTGTTACTTTAGATAAAAAATATGATGTCTATACGGACGAGTACGAGGATTATATCGATGCCGTGCAGGATGGGNTCGAGCNGAAGACGGAAGAGGTNGTCGATGAGAGATATCNGGNCCTGATTGATGAAGCNCAGGANAAGATCGACGACGCGCAGACNGAACTGGATGATAAAAGTGCGGANGCCNANGAAGAGCTGGATAAGGCATGGCAGGAGATTCTGGACGGAGAAGCCGAGATAGAGGAGCATGAGCAGGAGATNGCCGACGGAAAAGANCAGATCGCGCAGGCGCGAGATACAATAAAGGAGCAGAGAGCGGTGCTGGACGAGCAGGAGGAGCAGCTTGCAGCTATGGAGGCGATGATGGCGTCGGGACAGTACGGTGCCGGAGCGCAAGCGGGCGGCGGACAGTTTGCAACAGGCGGAGCAGAAATACAAGCGGCAGGCGGGCAGTTCGCANCAGGCGGAACGGAGATGCAAGCGGGAAGCGGACAGTTCGCNGCAGGCGGAGCGCAGANGCAGGCATACGCTGCGCAGCTTGCGGAGGGCAGAGCNCAGATANAGGNAGGCAGAGAGCAGCTTGCGGAGGCGGAAGCTGAACTGACCTCACGGGAGTCGGAACTGGCTGANGGCGAGGAAGAATTGNTACAGGCNNGGGAGGACTTGGAAGAGGGAAAAGCGGAATACGAAGATGCCAAAAAAGAGTTTGAGGAAGAGATTGNGGACGCGCAGGAGAAAATCGATGANGCCCGTGCGGAGCTTGCGGNTATTGANCAGCCGGANTATTATGTTCTGACNAGAGAAACGAATATCGGATATGCATGTTTTGACAGCGATTCCAGTATTGTTGCGGCTGTCGCCAATATATTCCCGGTTTTTTTCTTCTTGGTTGCGGCTCTGATCTGCATGACGACTATGAACAGGATGGTGGAGGAGCAGCGGACGCAGATCGGTGTTTTGAAAGCGCTCGGNTACGGNAATGCCGNGATTATGNCGAAATATATGTTTTATGCCGGAAGCGCNGCTATCATCGGTGCGCTTACGGGACTTGCCGGCGGCACATGGCTTTTTCCCAAGACAATATGGGAAGGATACAAGATCATGTACGATATGGGGGAGATTACCTATCTCTTTAACGGNTGGNTGGCATTCTTTTCGGTTCTGGCGGCGGTTTTGTGNTCNGTGGGTGCGGCATTTTTTTCCTGCCGCTACGAGCTTTATAGTGTGCCGGCGAATNTGATTCGTCCGAAAGCACCGAAGAACGGCAAGCGNATTTTTCTGGAGAAGGTCACTTTTATCTGGAAAAGACTTAAATTNCTGCACAAAGTTTCCGTCAGGAATCTGGTGAGATATAAGAANAGATTTATNATGATGATACTCGGAATCAGCGGGTGCGCCGCGCTTCTTGTGGCNGGTTTCGGTATCAGGGATTCCGTGGCTAACATTGCAGACTACCAGTATGGGGAGATCTTGATTTACGATATCGGGATTACTTATGATGAGGCGCTAACGCAGGCGGAAATGACTGCGTTTGCAGAACAGACGGCAGATATCTTTACTAAAATCGCATACCGCTATGAAGAAAGTGTGGATATAGATTTCGGAGAGAAAACGAAGTCTCTGTATATGGTGATTCCGGAAAATGCGGAGGAAATGACGGAGTTTATAGACCTGCACACCGAACAGGGGGAGGCAATACTCTATCCCGCCAAAGGTGAAGCTGTCATAACGGCTAAAGTGGCCAAGGACTTGGGAATTGGGGTCGGAGATGAGGTTGTCATTCGGGACAATGACATGAATCGGATCCGGGTGAAAATTGCCGGGCTGTGTGAGAACTTTGTCTATAATTATATTTATATGAATCAGGAGACATATCAGGATCAGATCGGTGCAGAGCCGGAATACAAGAGCGCGTATGCGATCGTTACGGAGGGCACGGATCTCCATGCCGCCGCCGCGCGGGTGTCGGACAGTGACAATGTGCTCGCCGTCTCTGTTGTACAGGATATGAGGGACAGGATTTCCACCATGATGCAGAGTATGGATTATATTGTTGCGCTGATTATTCTCTGCGCTGGCTGTCTTGCTTTTATTGTGCTTTACAATTTGACGAACATTAATATCACGGAGCGGATTCGTGAGATCGCTACGATCAAGGTGCTGGGCTTCTATGCGAAAGAGACGGCGGATTATGTCTTCCGGGAGAATCTTATTCTGACGGGATTGGGAGCCGCGGTCGGGCTGGCGCTGGGCAAACTGCTTCACTGGTTTATTATGTATAACATTAATATCGACATGATATCCTTCAAGAATTCTATCAAGCCTCTCAGCTACGGATTGAGTTTTCTGCTCACATTTGTCTTCGCGATGTTTGTGAACGGAATCATGTTCTTTAAGTTGGAGAAAATCAATATGGCGGAGTCGCTTAAGTCGATTGAGTAAGGGACGTTCCGAAAGAGACAGAGTGTTTTAACAAACCGGTTGCAATCCGGAGACTTTGCGTGTAAAATAAATATCAGGCAAAGATTAAGGTATATTTTATATAAATCAATTATGTTACAAAGGATATCTGGCGGCAGGTATCGGCGTACAGGAGGTAGAGTATGTTTTTATTATTGGCAGGCGGTCTGGTAGTTGTGATTATTCCCGTTGTGATTGCGGTAGTATCTTCGGTTGTCTCCGCGATAGCGGCCTCACAGGATATCGGAGAAGATGAATAAGACGACGGAATAAATTCTTTTTGGTGGCAGCGGTATAATCAATAAGAAAGAGGACAGAGAAAATAAAGCGTTTTTCCCTGTCCTCATTTTATTTTGTGGGCAGCATATCTTATAAATAGGCCGACAGATCTTAGCAAATTCTTGGCGCGCTTTTCGTTCCCATGATGTCAGCTTTACGATAAGATAATTTATATAGATTCTATGGAAGGGAGAAAGTTTCGGTTATATGAATGAAAAGTTAAAAGAGAAAATCAGAGAATCCCTTTCAAGCGTGCTGCCGATTACGATGATCGTGCTGGTTCTGAGTATTACCTTAGTGCCGATGGAAATCAGTACGCTGGTGCTGTTCCTCACGGGTGCAGTTCTGTTGATCGTAGGCATGGGATTTTTCCAGTTGGGCGCGGAAATGGCGATGACGCCGTTGGGGCAGGGCGTCGGCGGCAGGCTGGTGAAATTTAAAAGTGTCCTGATGATGGCGTTGGTCTGTTTCCTGATGGGAGCAATTATTACAATCTCGGAGCCGGATCTGCAGGTGCTGGCGAATCAGGTGGCGGCGATACCTAATATGGTGCTGATCTGGACAGTGGCAGCCGGAGTGGGCGTTTTTACCGTGGTTGCGCTTCTGCGTATTCTGTTCCGGATAAGTCTTCCATTGCTTCTTGCGGGATTGTACATATTTATGTTTATATTGTCTTTCTTTACGCCGTCGGAATTTATTGCGGTTGCATTTGACGCAGGCGGTGTCACGACGGGACCGATGACCGTACCGTTTATCATGGCGCTCGGTGTGGGTCTTTCCGCCGCGCGAAGCGATAAGGACAGCAGTAACGACAGCTTCGGTCTGATCGCACTGTGCAGTATAGGCCCGATCCTGATGGTTCTGTTTCTGGGGATATTCTATCACCCCACGGAGGCGGTATATACGGCGGTGCAGATTCCCAGTCTGGTAACGACTCAGGACGTAGTGAGGGAATTTATGAAATCGATTCCCGATTATGCCAAAGAAGTGCTGCGCAGCATTTTGCCTGTGGTCGGCGTGTTCTTGATTTTTCAACTTATTGCGCGCAGCTATCGTAAACGTCAGGTGCAGAGAATGGCCGTGGGATTTGGGTATACTGTAATCGGGCTGATTCTGTTTCTTACCGGCGTCAATATCGGGTTTGCCCCGGTGGGAAGTCTGCTTGGCGAGGGCCTTGCCGGAGGTGTGTTTAAATGGGCTTTAGTTCCTGTCGGAATTGTGATAGGATATTATATTGTAAAGGCGGAGCCGGCCGTAAGGGTGCTCAATGAACAGGTTGAAGAGATTACCGGCGGCATGGTGTCTTATAAGATGATGAATGCTTCCATGTCCATCGGTGTGGCTTGTGCGGTGGCTCTTTCCATGACAAGGGTTTTGACCGGAATCAGTATCTATTGGATCATTATTCCGGGATATGTGCTGGCGCTTGTCCTGAGCAGACTCGTGCCGCCGGTTTTTGTCGGTATCGCATTTGACTCCGGCGGCGTAGCCAGCGGACCGATGACTTCGACATTTCTGCTGCCGCTGGCGATGGGGGCGTGTACAGCCTTAGGTGGTAATGTAGTCACGGACGCGTTCGGTGTCGTAGCGTTAGTTGCGCTAGCTCCGTTAATTGCGATACAGGTGATGGGCATGGTATATGCGCGCAGGAGCAGAGTGGTTAGCCGACCGGAACAGGCGCTTCCGGGGGATGTGGTTATCGACTTGGAGGATACCATTGTTGATTTAGATGACATCATCGTTGATTT
>JAAUZY010000026.1 GCA_014804355.1 Lachnospiraceae bacterium | reverse complement strand
TGTAAAAATTGTTTTGTTTATAAGATGGATCAGAGATATGGCAGGGATACTACAATCATTACAAAGGGTAAAACTACTTATGAACTGAAAGATAAAGACTGTCCACCAAACTCATTGGTAAAGCTGTGCTTTTCTTCGGATTTCTTTATTGAAGAAGCGGATGAGTGGCGAGCCGGATGCTGGGATTTTATGAGAAGAAGAAAAGATTGTATCTTCGTTACGACCACAAAAAGACCGGAAAGAATCAAAGATTGTGTCCCGTCAGACTGGGGCGATGGATGGGAACACATATACATTAGTATTTCAATTGAAAATCAGGAAATGGCGGACATTCGGCTGAAACACTTTTTAGAAGCGCCCGTTAAACACCGGGAAGTATTCTGTTCCCCGCTGATCGGTCCGATTTCTTTAGGAAAATATTTGGACACAGGACTGATAAAATGTGTTAATGTCGGCGGAGAAATGGCTCCTAAAGCAGATATCAGACCTATCGAGTATGAATGGGTAAAAAATCTGTACTTAGAAGCCAAAGAAAGAAATATAGAATTCTATTTTCACCAGTGCGGATCCTTGTTTCTAAAAGATGGTGTCAATATCGGCAAATGGAACTTAAAAGAACAGATTAAGCGTGCTGAAGAAATACAACACGAACTTGAAAGTACATACTGATATATTCCAGTCGCGTTGACAGCGATAAAACAAGAGTGTTGGAGACAAAAATGATCCGGATAATGACACAAGCCGATTATGAAGAAATATTTGTTTTATGGAAAAGCACGGACGGAATGGGCTTACGAAGTCTTGATGATTCACAGCAAGGTATTTCTGCTTTTCTAAAAAGAAATCCTACAACTAATTTTGTTGCTATTGACAATGACCAAATAGTAGGAACTATTCTATGCGGACACGACGGACGCAGAGGATACATTTATCATACAGTTGTTAAGGATAGCTGTCGGAATCAAGGAATTGCAACACAATTGGTAGAAGCCGCCATTTCCGCTCTGCAGCAGGAAGGAATAACGCGGGTTTGTTTGAACGTTATGGAAGCAAATGAGCGTGGTAAGTCCTTTTGGTTAAATAGAGGCTGGGAGAAAAAAGACTTTTTAGGTTTTTACAGTAAATCTATCACTGATAAAGAGAACATGCCGTTATTTAATATAAAATAATACAGTAACATCACCGCCGCAAGAAGCGGGAATAAAATACTACTCAATGAGGTGCAGTACATGATCCGAAAAGCAACTTCTGATGATATTGAATCGATTGAAGATACCTATAACGAGCATTTCAAACATGAAACGGAACATGGCGCGTTTACTGTTTTCAAAAAAGGCATATACCCAACCCGAAAGGATGCCGAAAAAGCTATTGATCATGGAACATTATATGTGTATGAAGAAAATAACGGTATTGCCGGAAGTATGATTGTCGATAAAGTACAGCCGGCAGAATATACAAAAATTAACTGGGCACAAACCTTTGCAAATGACGAGGTAATGGTCCTTCACTTACTTATGGTACGTCCAAGCATGGCAGGAAAAGGGATTGCGACCTCTCTTCTCAGATATGCCATGGAACTGGCAGAAAGCAGCTCATGCAAAGCGTTAAGGCTTGATACCGGAAGTCAGAATATTCCGGCATTATCACTCTATAAAAAACTGGGGTTTCAAATTGCTGCCACTGCTTCTATGAATGTAGGCAACGCCATAGAACATAGTGGACACTTGTTTCTTGAAAAAGTGCTATGATCTAGCCCCTACTCTGCTTACAAGCAAAACACCACTCCCCTACCCTGTCAGCACCGAACAAGTATTTTCCCAATGAATACCGCCTCACTCCATTAAATAATATCTTCCCGAAAATGGCGATAATTTGAATACTGCTTTATTACTGTCAAATGATATTTCCGATGTCTGATAGACTTGTTTACCGCTGTAACACTCCATATCACTCGCAATCAATAGCTGATAGGAAACGATCTTGGTTGTACGATATTCAAAAGTCTGTTCTTTGTCTGAAAAATTAAAAAATGCAAATATTTTTTCTTCATCAGAGCATCTTTCAAAAACATAGACACATTTCTTTTCCTGTTTGCAGTCAATCCATGAAAACCCTTTTCTGTCATAATCCAGTCCAGATAATAATTCCTATAAATCAATGAAAGGAGCAGATAAGAGCCGAGGGCAGTCAGCACAGAGCAGAGGGAACGGGCAAGGCAGATGATGATTGAACGGAACAGGGCAAAAGAAGACTAAAGAAAACTTAATGGAATTGTGAGTGTGTTTATGGTAAAATAGCCATGTTGGACTATTTAACAAATTTGAAGTTGGCGGAGAGAATGTAGATGAAAAATTATATAAGAACAAATATTTTCCCAATTATCATAGAAGTGATATTTATTATATCATGCTGTATTGTTCCAAGAGAGTATTACATATACACCAATTTTTGCTTTTATTTGATATTAGTAATATATTTTTGGTGCAGAAAAGATTTTTCGTTAAAGAAATGGTCACATAACCTAAAAAGTGGGAAAAAGTTTTGGACGTATGTTATTTTGACGGCATTAGGATTTATTGGAGCGTTTGTAATAACAATGGTTTTAGAGAGTATATTTTCGGATTTTAATACGGGAATGATAGGGTTAAGGCGCAATTCGTGGATATCGTTGATAATATTTACTATATCTACGGTTTTACTTCCGCCAATTGTAGAAGAAACTTTTTTTAGAAAAAATATGATTTCTTTTGAAAACAAAGTTGTACTAATCATTACAACTTTACTGGGGATGTTAATGTATGCTCTTGAGCATTCGCTTGCTGTTTGGGGAATTATCTTGACAATGATTTGGGCGTTGCCTTTAAGTATTTCATATATCAAGACAAAAAATGTTTATGTTCCGATGACTGCACATTTTATAGGTAATTTATTTGGTAATGGAATAGATATTATTTTTACAATTACTGCAATGATTTCAAATAAGTAAGTCATGCGGAAATTCAAGTTTTTTTGCTACCTTTTTAGTTTTCAGCAACTAACAACAAGCCGAGTATGACAGTATCAGTAAAGAGAAGTCAAAGACCGCCACAGAATTAGCTATCTTATCTTCTATCACAGATTTTATGAAACAATATCTGTTAAAGTTGTATAAAACACTCCACCCAGAGGACACCACAGCGACAGAGGACTCTTTGACTGATGTAACGATAGAATACCAGTAATCAAAACGCAGAAGACAAATCATTCGCTAATGATCAATCTGAAATCCACAGACCGCTCCTTCGCTCACTTTGATGTATATCTTATCATCAAAATAATAACAGCAATCGCCACCAACAATTCTGTAATCGGCATGGCAAACCAAATAGAATCTGCTCCTGCCAAAACAGGCAGCGCATAAATCAAAATCCCACTAACAACCATTCCCCTTGCGACAGAAACAAGGAAAGAGGCTCCCGGTTTCATTAATGACTGGAAGTAATAGGTCGAAAAAACATTCAGCGGCAATAACAGGAATGATATCCCGTAGCTGCGCATAATGGACGGTGCAATCTGACAGACAGATTCTGTGGGAGCCATGAAAACACGGATAAACCCATTGGGAACTGTCCAAACGGATATTGTCCATGCAACACTGAAAAATGCCACTGTATACAGCGCATATCGGAGTGTTCCCTTGATCCGCGCCCAGTTGTGCGAGCCATAATTAACAGATAGAATCGGCTGTGCCGCCTGCCCTACACTATAAGCACAACACTGTACAATCGTGCTGACATTCACAATGACACCGTAAACAGATAAGGCATCCGTCCCAAAATACCTTACGATCTGCCGGTTAAATATCATGGTCAAAAAGCCCATTGCCACATCAATAAAGAAAGTGGAAAATCCAACCACCAGAATCTGCCATGTCTTTTTTAAGAAAAAGGAAGGCATAATAAAGCGCAACTTGTTTTTACGTGTAAAAAAGTGGGAAAGCATGACCCCACAGGTAATGACCGCCCCTATTGCAGTTGCTAATCCCGCGCCCTGTATTCCCATGTCCAAAGTAAAGACAAAGAAATAATCCCCGAAAATATTAAATATTCCGCCGGTTAAAACTGCCGCTGTTGCCAGCCCGGGAGCGTCATCATTTCGTAAAAATGCCGCCAGCATTTGATTAAACAAGAAGGCAGGAATCACAAATTTAATCGGGATAAGATATTCTTTTGCCAAAGGTAACAAAGTTTCCTCTGCGCCAAACAGTGTCAACATTTCTGTATCAAAAAACAGGACAGCGCCCCAGCAGACGATTGCAAGAATTACGGTACCAATCAATGCCGCTGAAAAATACTCATTTTGCGCTTTGGTTTCGCCTTTTCCTTTTGCACTTCCAAGCAGCACAGAACCGCCGATTCCTGTTAAAAGCCCCAGACTGTATATTATATTCCAGATCGGGGCAACAACAGCCAGTGCTGCCGTTCCGCTTGGACCCTGATACTGCCCCACCATTGCCATATCCACAATACCATAAATGGAACTGATCAACGCACTCCCAAAAGCCGCTGCTAAATATTTAAAATAAATACGCCTGACATCTCCTGATAACATATCCTTTTTCTCATCTCCCTAAAAAAACGAGCAAGCTCGTTTGCGAGATTTGCTTGCTTACGCTTCGCAAACTCGAATTAAGCCAAGGGACTTCCTAAGATAAAAAAGAGCCGGTAAGAAAACAGGTATCTCAACCTGTTACCTTATCCAGCTCATCATTTCCTAACGAATGACTCACCCTCCGAGTAATCAATGAGATGATAACAAAACAAATGGAAATTGTCAAGCATGTTTGCATGCATTGACATTGCAAAAGAAAACAAAAAATTTCAATATAAGCTGATCAGAAAAGGCGCTACCGCCGGTTTGTTTGGCGACTCTATTGCATGGCTTGTCTTTGCAGGAGTTGTACTTTCCTGTGACAAAATTACAAGAGCTGAAATTCCACTGGCTGCATTTAAGGATGTATCCGCATTTAAATTATATATGTCTGATGTTGGACTGCTTTCCTCTTTTACAGGAATATTATGGGAGAATATTGTCAAAAACCAGTTATCTGATTTGTACAAGGGTGCTTTGGCAGAAAATTATGCGGCACAGACATTAAAGTCATCCGGATATGAACTGTATTATTGGACTTCTGATTCGCCTGCGGCAGAAGTTGATTTTCTGATCCAAAAAGAGGGAAAAATATTACCAATAGAAGTGAAATCCGGAAAAAATGTAAGCGCAAAGAGCTTAAAGCACTTTCAGAAAATGTATGAGCCAACAAAAGTAATAAGACTATCGGAAAAAAATTTTGGGACAGATGGAAATGTATTTGCTGTTCCTTTGTATGCAGTTTTTTGTATATAGTATGGTTCCATAAGGAATGGCAGAAAGGATCATCATTATTTGCTTTCCCCTAATGCTCATGCATCTGATAATCCGTATCCTCGTCGATTATCTGCAACATGATATCCGCGCACTCCGGTGCAAACTGCGTTCCCTTTCCTTTTTCGATTTCCGCACGAACCACCTGCTGTGGCAGGACATCATGATAACTTCGTCTGGAAGTCATCGCATCATAGACATCCGCAATTCCGATAATCCTTGCATAAAACGGAATATCCTCACCTGCGATTTTGTACGGATAGCCCGTTCCGTCATATTTTTCATGATGATATTTCGCTCCGATTGAAATATCCGGAAGTTCCGATATGATTGCAAGAATTTCCCCGCCGATTTCCGGATGTTTCTGTATCATCCAGTTTCCTAATTGTAATATTTCACTCCCGCCTTGGACAGACCAAGCTTCTCTGCAATCTTTTCCACTGACAGTCCTTCCGCTGTAACGCGCTTTGTTTCACACAATTCATAATATTATACCCGACAAAGACATGAGAAGTAAACTAGCCAAAAGGATAGACTTTTCATTTGAGAGAGTTTTTGGGACTGTCAGACAGAAAAATAGCTAATTTGAAAGTATTTTGAGAACACGTTTAACGTCAGGAATATTCTCCAATTCAAAATGCTGACTGTTTTGACTGAATGTTTGCGTTGGGGTGAAAAAATCCGTCAACGTATCCAGCTCCGAGAGCAGAGAATTCAACATTAGAGTTGAATAGAACCGAATGCTTCCGGTGCCGTCCTGATGCAGTGTTACATTTCTTGTCGGGTTCATATGATAATCTAAAGTCTTTATATGGTTTTTCCTGAAAGAAAAGATTCTTTTGTTGGTAATTACATAAATAGTCTTTTTTCTTATGTACGATTTCAGGATGAATCTTCCGAATACCATAAACAATCCGAAACAGACAAACGGGATGCCCCACAGCTTGAAGAAAAAAGGCGCGGGCATAATAAACGCAGTTGTTTCCCATACAATAGCAAAACCACACCACAAAATACTGAGCGGAACCATAAAAATATCATATGGAGCCAAGAGCTGCCCCTTGCCCGGTCTGCCGTTCCAGACAACATATTCGCCGGGCATTAAATATTTGTTTATCCAATTGTGCTGCTGATAGTCCATCTTTAGAATCCTTTCTTTTTCTGCTGTTGTACTATTCCTCTTAAATGAGATTCCGGTTACCTATAACACAAACGCGCTAAACGCATCCTCTTCCTTATGCCGCTCACTGTGATACTTCATCAGATAGGCTTTCATCTCCGTATGCGACTCTCCCAAGTCATCCATGGTCGCCTGGAAATTATCCTCGTTCACGCCGCCCAGATTGGTAAGAAACTGATAATACCGCAGGTCATCCCCGTATTCTTCCAGCACGACCTTCCATGTTTCCTCGGTCTGCTGACCCTTGATATGTGCCAGAAGATATGACTCCAGTTCCATGCGCACAGACTGCTCCAGTCCGTAATCATGCATAAGTCTTAACATCGCAAGCTTGACCTTCTCCCGCCTGCGCTGTTCCATATAGTAATCCCGATTATTCTCCCGGCTTCCGTAATCTTCCTCTCCGCACAGCAGCATCTTGGAGAAGCCCTCCGAATCCGCCTTTCGCATCAACGACTCCATCCTGCTGTCCCACTGTCTGATCCACTCTTCTGTCCCTGCATTCTCGAAATCAAACAGATAGAATGCATCCAGTCTGCTCATGGTTGCCGCCAGCAGCCACGCGATATCCGCTGTCCTCTTCTCGCTCTCATCCGCTCCTTCGTCCACGATCTGTTCCAGACAAAAACAGTCCTTAAAAATCCCCTGCCCGATCTCCATACGATGATAAGGCAGGATAATCTTCGTCAGCTTGGCACAATAGGCAAACGCCCAGTCGTCTATCCGCACCACCGATTCCGGAAGGGTGATCTGTCTGAGCACCTTGTTGCTTAAGAACGCCTTCTTACCGATCTGCGTTACTTTATAACCTTCAACCGACGCAGGGATCACCACTTCCACGTCCTTACCACGATAGCCGACCACCGCCGCATTCTCCCCGCTTAGTCCATATTGTATGGAGCCATGCTCCGTAGTTTCTTCCTTATACTGCATATCATTCTATCCTGTCATTTCTATCGATGCGAACTACCGCATTTTGATTCATTTAAATATTCCCGGCTCAAATCGTCAATTCTCCCAGCGCCTCGATCTGTTCAAGCAGCCCGTCGCTCCGCTCCGTCAACATCAGTTCCTCATTGTGGCGCTGATAGTCCTCACAGCCGTACATACTGATAAATTTCGCACAGTCCGTCTGCACCGTACACTCCGTTAAGAGAATCAGCATCTCATTGCCGGAGCCGAATGTATCCTCAACGAATTGAAAGAGATTGTGCAGTTTTTCCTTCACTTCTCCTGTTTTCTGTTTATAATCCGCCACTTCCGCTTCGAAGCTGTCCTTCACCTGCGCAAAGGCCTCTGCGCCGCTTCCGGCCTCCTGAACTCTCATGCGCTTCTCACATTCGCTTAAGAATTTGATAATCGCCCTGTTCTTACGCTTATCGCGCACCGCCAGCGCTCCCGCTTTCTGCAGAGAATCCATGGACTTACGTCTGCCTTCGGCCTGCTGCCCGATCTGCTGCAGCAGCTCCTGCGCACCCGCTCCGGACTCCGCCTTCGCCTTTAACGCTCTGAGCGGCTTCATCACTTCATTTAGAATCTCTGCGCTCAGCATATTCTCTTTGATATCCTGCTGCATTCTGTCGATCAGCATGCCCATCAAAGATAGCCGTTCATCGAAGTCGGCTTTGCGCGCCTTATCCTTAGCCTGCTCTCTGACAGTGCCGGACAGGATCTCTTCCACTTTATAGTCATTTTTATATTTCTGATACAGATCATAGTATGCGGTGAATTCTTTCACCACCCGTTCATTACGCAGATACTGCCCCACGAAGGATTCCTCCACCGTGATCCCTTCCTCTTCGTAGAGCGTCAGCATTTCGGACAGATCCTCCCACCCTCTGGCTGTAATATAACTTCTACCCTTCACCGTGGTCTCCACCTGATAGAAATCTTCTTTTTTCATATCCAGATAATTCAGGATCGCCGTGTGCACGCCGCGCTCTCTGGCATACTCTTTCCAGATCCCGTAATCCGCCTCGATCTCCAGAATCTTCAATCGGTCCATGGTCACCACATCAAATTCCCGCACCGACTTATTATACTCCGGCGGATTACCGGCCGTCACGATGACCCATCCTTCCGGCACCTGATGCCTGCCGAACACTTTATACTGTAAGAATTGCAACATGGACGGCGCCAGTGTCTCCGACACGCAGTTGATCTCATCCAGAAAAAGAATGCCCTCCTTAATACCGCTCTGTGCCATCACATCATAAACGGAAGCNATGATNTCGCTCATCGTATACTCCGATACGTCATAGGATTTGCCGTCGTACTCTTTATGCACAATAAAGGGAAGNCCCAACGCAGACTGTCTTGTNTGATGNGTCATNGANTAGGANACAAGGGCNATCCCNANTTCCTGNGCAATCTGCTCCATAATCGCCGTCTTCCCGATGCCCGGCGCACCNAGCAGAAATATGGGCCGCTGTCTGACGATGGGAATCCGATACTCCCCTTCCTCGTCTTTTTTCAAATATATTTTTACAGAATCCTTGATGTAGTTCTTCGCCTCTTTAATATTCATTCTCTGTTACCCGATTCTCCTGTCACGCATTATTCACACTTTATTTTGTACAGCACTGTTTCCGGNTTTCTTTACACTATCCACNCTTTTTTTACATTGCACTATCCCTGTTTCAATGTGCCATCCCTGCTTACACTTCTTCCGGCTCCTCCAGCTCTTCTTCGTCCAGCACAAGCTTAATCGCCCACGGCGGCACCTTCGGCGCATTATCATCTTCATGAAGAAATACGAAAGCCACGTCGTAGTCCGGCATCTGTTCCGGATAGATCCCGTAACCGTCTGTGAAATAGAGTAANCCCTTAAGATTATCAAACTCCTGTTCTTCCCTTAACTTTTCCACGTACTCGAACACCGGTCTGAAATCCGTGGACCCGAAGCCAGTCAGCTTTCCCTTTTNCATAAAATCATCGAACTGTTCCCGTTTCGTNATCTTAGTATCCTGCCGCACTTCGCTGTCNCACTGGATGATATGCACATTGATCTTATGAAAGAAGTTCTCNCCCTCCTGCATGATATTGTAGGTCTTCTGCAAGAAAGCCTGCACCACCTTACCNCTGCATGACGCGGAGGTATCCANGGCAATCACGAANTCCTTGATTTTATTACTGTCCTTGTATTCAAGCGGCTCCACCAGCGGCATATTGCCATAGGTATGAAGTCCGTACGTATAATATATATAGTCAAANTCATCGTCATTGACCCGGATCGATTCTCCCATGACCATAAATTTCTTCAGAAAGTCCGTGTAATCGTACCGCTCCCGCATCGCTTCNTTCAGATTCTGTTCCACGCTNTCGGCGTTATTTTTATCTTTACTGAAGCTCTTTAAGTCGGCTCTGATCCGCTCGCTTACTTTACGCCACTCTGCCTGGGACAGTTCCAGNTCTTCCCGTCTGTCCCAATAAATATGCTCGTCATAATGACAAAGCTTATACCATTCCTTCTTCGCCTTCTCGGACGGTTCTTCGATCCGAAAATGCCGGTAAAGCTTCTCCGCCGTTAGTCCGCCCGCCTGCTTCTCTAAAATCTCCAACCGGCTTCGCAGCATGTCATCGGAAGGCAGCGCCGTCAAGTGCAGATTCATGTCCAGAATCGTATGCTCCACCGCAATATCCGTCGCCATATCCCAATACTGNCGGTTCATTTTATCNGTCTCGAAACTATGATAGAAAATACAATGCAGAAGCGTATGCAGATACAGCCTTGCCGCATAGCCCTGNGCCGTCTTATACTGNCCAAGCAGCAGCACGGGATCATAGTACAGCTTCGCACCGTCGAAAAGGTGTGCNCCGGTCTGCTCCCTGCACTCCACCTTGAACTTAGACAGNGCCACATCCAGAAACCGCATATTGACTAAGATGCCGTCGTGNGCAAGACGCATGATCTCTTCTGCGAGCTTTCGTATTTGAAGTTGTCGATCCGTTTGGCNNATTTGANCCATAACCAATGCCATGCCCTTCTCTCAATCTTCAATTCGCTATAAGAGCCAGAATCAACAGATGNGCCGGATAAAACAGATAGAAAAACCATTTNGAAAAATTTCTGGCCTTCTCNGCACGNCGCCCGTTGTACAGCACCAGCACAGCCACTCCCGCGGCTATGATCCCCAGCCCGGACAACATCGCATGCGCCACTGCATACGATGTCCAGTTACCCTGCACACCGTACATATAGCTCTGTACGTTAAACACTACAAAAACNACATATGCCACACCGAAACTGATAATTGTCTTCTTCCTGTTNCCCTTNCTGTTGTGAAACAGGATCGTAAAGAACGCTGCCAGAAGCGCCCAGTCACCGACCACAGTAACAAGCAGAAGCAATGTACATAAACCCGCTCTAAGCCACGTATTCTGAACCTTTTCCATGACCATCAATATCATAAAACAACAGAACAGTGTATATATCATATTCAGATTACCGAAATGAAATGCCATAGTATACGGAATCTGCGAGATTATGGCGAAGAGAAAAAGCCGCAGTCCGTATTTCATCTTAGATCGGGTATAGTCGTACCCTTCCACCATAAAATAACACATTACCGGAGCCGTAAAATAGCCGATATCCTCAAAGATCTCGTACAAAGGCGTACCATGTGTAAGCAGTGTATGCGCTATGTGGTTTAACAGCATGGTAAACATGGCTATGTATTTGATTGTGTCCCGATTTAAAATCTGTAAATTTGTGCCGGAAGTTTTTTCTTTTTCCATGGTTGATGCCCATCCTTTCGTCTGCGATATTATTCCTATACCAATATAACGAATGTTAATCCTCCATCGCTTCATCTTCCGCTACATTGAGATAGGCGATTAACACAAATTCCTGCAATCGCCCATTCTTACCATCCCATATCATTTAAGTTTACACCGGGGTTGCGAAGTCAAATTCGCAATCTAAGTTGTTAATTTTTTTACTATACAAAAGGATTATACTTCTTCTCATGCCCAATGGTGGTAACATCCCCATGCCCCGGATAAACCTTCGTCTCATCCGGCAGTTCAAACAGTCTTTCTTTGATCGATCTAACCAGTGCGCTCATACTGCCCGTAGCAAGATCCGTCCTGCCCACCGACTCTAAGAAAAGAGTATCTCCCGCGATCAGTATTCCCGCTTCCTCAAAATAATAACAGCAGCTTCCGCCCGTGTGTCCCGGCGTGGCAATCAGCTTACAGGTCATATCCGCAATGGTGATCTCTTCACCGTCCTTTAAATATCGATCCGGAATCACCGTATATGGCCTGCCCACCTGATCCGACACATTCGTGACCGCATCCTCGCAAAGCGCCTTTTCCTCTTCATAGGCATAGATCGGGGCGCCCGACAATTCCCTAAGCTTATTGGTTCCCCAGATATGATCGAAATGTCCGTGAGTCAGCAGGATTCCCCTAACCTGTAACCCCTTACCTTCAAGCGTCTCATAAATATAATCCCCCTTATCCGCCGGATCAAAGAAGATCACATCCTTAGTCCCTTCCTTATACACAAAATAACAATTCGTCTGACAGATCCCAAGCATCAGTCTGCCAATTTTCAAATCAGCCATTCTTATTACCCCGTCGTCCTCTCAATATCAATAATACTTTCTATCGTCCTGATCTTATCAATAATACGCTGCAGTTCCTCACGGCTTCGAATCTCGAAGCTGACCATGATCGTCGCTGTACCCTGCTTGCTCACCCTCGTATTTAATGACAGAATATCAATCTCCTTCTCCGTGAGAGCCTTGGAGATATCCGCCAGAAGTCCGTTTCTGTTATTCGCGAATATACTAATCTCCGCAAAATATCTTCCTCCCGCCGCTTCCGTCTGCTGCCATTCCGCATCGATCAGCCTGTTACGGTCGATCTCCGGCAGATTCATGATATTCATGCAATCCGTCCTATGGATGGAGATTCCTCTGCCTCTGGTCACGAAACCGACGATCTCATCCCCCGGCACAGGACTGCAACACTTGGAGAATCGCACCGCCACATCGTGTATCCCTTTAACGATGATGCCGCTGGTGCCCTTCTGCACCCGATCTCTGTTAATCTGGGCACTCTCCGCCACCTCCGCCATGACTTCTGCATCGGTCATCTCTTTACGGTGGTCATTCTCATACATTTCCTGCATACGGTTGATGATCTGACCCTCTTTGAGCCCGCCGTGCCCTATCGCCGCCAGCACCGAATCCCAATCCTGGAAACCGTATTTCTTCATGATGGCTTCCTGATATTTCGGAATCAGCACATCCGATTGATTAATGGATTTTGCCTTGCAGTAGTTAGCGATCAGCTCCTTACCCTTGACAATGTTATCGTCTTTCAGTTCATGTTTGAACCACTGATTGATTTTATTCTTCGCCTGCGTGCTTTTAACCACGTTCAGCCAGTCACGGCTCGGTCCCTTGGAGTTCTGGGAAGTCAGGATCTCCACGCGGTCACCGTTCCTGATCTCATAATCGATGGTCACCAGCTTGCCGTTGACTCTGGCGCCGATCATCCGATTTCCCACCGCGCTGTGAATGCTGTATGCGAAATCGATAGTCGTAGAGCCTGCCGGCAGGTTCTTCACGTCCCCCGTAGGCGTAAAACAGTATACACTGTCAGAGAAAAGATTCAGATCACTCTTTAAGAGGTTCATAAATTCTTTATTGTCCGACAGGTCTCTCTGCCATTCCAGAATCTGGCGCAGCCATACTAATTTCTCTTCTTCCTGNGTCTCCACCTTCTTACCGTCGGAGGCTTCCTTGTATTTCCAGTGCGCGGCGATACCGTACTCNGCCGCCTTATGCATCTCATAAGTTCTGATCTGTATCTCAAAAGGCTGTCCNGTACTGCCNATCANCGTCGTGTGCAGNGACTGATACATATTTGCCTTAGGCATTGCGATNTAATCCTTGAAACGTCCCGGAATCGGCTTATACATCTCATGGATCACACCCAGCGCCGCNTAACAGTCCTTCACNGTGTCCACGATAATACGCACTGCGAACAGATCATAGATCTGGTCTATGGTCTTGTTCTGATTTTTCATTTTCTTATATATGCTGAAAAAATGTTTGATACGNCCATCGATCTGCGCNTTGATGCCCGCNCTTTCAATATGCTCGCTGACTTCATCCACGATTGTCTGAATGTACTGTTCACGCACGTTTTTGCGAATAGAAATTTTATCTACCAGATCGTANTAAGCTTCCGGNTCCAGATATTTTAAAGAAAGATCNTCCAATTCTACCTTAATCTTAGAGATACCNAGCCTCTGGGCNATAGGGGAATANATATCCAGCGTTTCTCTGGCAATCTCCTGCTGCTTCTCCGGGCGCATATGCTGCAGNGTCCGCATATTGTGCAGTCTGTCCGCCAGTTTGATCAATATGACNCGGATNTCCTTCGCCATGGCGAGAAACATCTTACGCANGTTCTCCGCCTGTCGTTCCAGCTTCTCCGCATCCCTGTCACGATCCGCCGGATTCTCTCCNTGAAAATTCAATTTCTCTAATTTCGTGACGCCGTCCACCAGAAGCGCCACATCNGCGCCGAACTCTTCCNCGATCTGTTCATCNGTCATNATGGTGTCNTCCACCACATCATGCAAGAGTCCCGCCACGATNGTCTCNTTATCCAGCTCCANATCAGCGAGGATGATCGCCACATAGAGCGGATGAATAATATACGGCTCACCGGATTTACGCACTTGNTCCTTATGCGCGTCATAGGCGGTCTGATAAGCCCGCTCGATCAGAGAGATATCGTCGGAAGGATGNTATTTACGCACACGGGTAATAAGCTCCTCGTATAACGTCTCNGGAGTCTGAAATTCCTCTATNGATTCNATTCTTCCGTCATCAATAATGACTTCTCTCTTTTCTTCTGTCATAGCTTCACCAGCCGCTCTGTCTGAATTGTGAATATATGATTACCNTACATNNCGCTTCATAAACCGTAACCATATACACCTTTTACCCCTTATTATAATCGCAAATCATAAGCAAGTCAAAATATTCTTGCCCGGATTTATGTAAATTATGCTAACAGNGTTACCTTGCNCATCCTCGAGAATGCAAATAATCTGTTGTCCGCACACAAGAACAGCCGGACTCNNAATGAGCCCGGCTGTCCGGTTAATTNANTAATATCNTTTATATTCCTCACTCGCAAAGCCGCGCCTTACATCATGCCCATGCCTGCGCCGCCTGCCGGCATAGCAGGTTCTGCCTCTTTGATGTTAGCNACAACAGATTCTGTAGTAAGCAGAGTNGAAGCAACGCTNGTTGCATTCTGCAGNGCGCTTCTTGTNACCTTGGCAGGATCAAGAATGCCCGCATCCACCATATTNACNTACTCTTCTTTCANAGCGTCGAAGCCGATACCAACCTCGGACTCTCTTACCTTGTTGATGATCACGGAACCTTCCAGACCGGCATTGGCTGCGATGTGGAATAACGGAGCTTCCAATGCNTTTAANACGATCTGTGCTCCNGTCTTCTCGTCGCCCTCCAATGAATCTGCCAGCTTAGATACCTCCTTGGATGCGTGGATATATGCGGAACCGCCNCCGGAGATAATGCCTTCTTCTACNGCTGCTCTGGTTGCTGCCAGCGCATCTTCCAGACGAAGCTTNGCTTCCTTCATCTCTGTCTCNGTAGCCGCACCTACACGGATNACTGCTACGCCGCCTGCCAGTTTTGCAAGACGCTCCTGNAGNTTCTCTCTGTCGAAATCNGAAGTAGTCTCCTCGATCTGCTTCTTGATCTGNCCGATTCTTGCCTGAATCTCTTCTTTATTTCCTTCACCGTCTACGATGACCGTGTTCTCNTTCTGAACCTTAACGGANTTTGCANGNCCGAGCTGATCCAGNGTAGCATCCTTTAATTCCAGACCAAGTTCGGAACTGATTACCTGNCCGCCGGTCAGAATCGCGATATCCTGCAGCATATCTTTTCTTCTGTCNCCATAGCCGGGTGCCTTAACAGCTACTACATTGAAGGTACCGCGCAGNTTGTTGACGATCAATGTGGTAAGCGCTTCGCCCTCCACATCCTCTGCNATNATGAGTAATTTCGCACCGGACTGTACGATCTGNTCTAAGAGCGGCAGNATCTCCTGAATATTAGNNATCTTCTTATCCGTNATCANNATATANGGATTTTCAAGAACCGCTTCCATNTTATCCATATCCGTTGCCATATAAGCGGAGATATAACCTCTGTCGAANTGCATACCTTCTACCAGATCCAGTTCTGTCAGCATNGTCTTGCTCTCTTCAATAGTGATAACGCCGTCGCCGGATACTTTCTCCATAGCGTCTGCCACCAACTGTCCTACTTCCTCATCTCCGGAAGAAACAGCGGCAACTCTTGCAATNTGCTCTTTNCCGTTTACTTTAGAGCTCATCTTAGCGATCGCTTCCACTGCGCAGTCCGTAGCCTTCTTCATNCCTTTTCTCAGAATNATCGGATTNGCGCCTGCTGCCAGATTCTTCATACCTGCATTGACCATAGCCTGTGCCAATACNGTTGCGGTCGTGGTGCCNTCACCTGCTACATCGTTTGTCTTGGTCGCTACCTCTTTCACAAGCTGTGCNCCCATATTCTCAAATGCNTCNGCAAGCTCGATCTCTTTCGCGATGGTAACACCGTCATTTGTGATNAGCGGAGCGCCGTAGGATTTATCCAATACTACGTTTCTTCCCTTCGGTCCGAGAGTAACTCTGACCGTATCTGTCAACTGATTTACGCCTGATTCCAATGCTGCTCTGGCTTCTGCGCCATACTTAATTTCCTTTGCCATGATAATATGTCCTCCTGTTTTATCGCCTTAACGCGTTTCATGTTTATTTATTATACTTACTGAACCACTGCCAGAATATCNCTCTGTCTCACGATGATATATTCTTCATCATCCAGCTTTACTTCCGTGCCTGCATACTTGGAATAGATCACCTGATCGCCGACCTTAACTTCCATCTTNACTTCCTTGCCGTCTACCATACCGCCGGGGCCGACTGCNATCACCTCAGCCTGCTGGGGTTTCTCTTTGCTCTGACCGGGTAATACAATACCGGATTTGGTTGTCTCTTCNGCAACTAACTGTTTCAATACAACTCTGTCGCCAAGTGGTGTTAATTTCATGTTTGCTGCCTCCTTATTAATAACTTTTATTTTTTCCTTTTATTTTGTATTATTAGCACTCTGTATTGTTGAGTGCTAATTGCTAAAACATATATTATCTTTATATGCACACGTTTGCAAACCGATTTATCTATTTATTTCTCTTATNTACTCTTATAATCTCTTTTTTTCTCTTGTTTNCTTATTATTTCTCGTTTTTCTNCCATAATAAGGGATTTAATTTTTATTTTAGAATTAGTTCATTTTTGCATAACATAAAAAGTTGAGCTTCGCGGGGTTGCGAGATTCGCTTCGCGAANTCGAAGTTTGCCATNCAGTNTCCTATAGAATAAAGAACAGGAGCCGCTTTANTCAAATGCAGCTCCCGTATCATGCAATATTTTCAATTTATATAATATCTTAACTGTTCAAAACCCTGTTCTTCACAGTNACGANACACCTTCTGAACANTTACATAATATCTATATCCTGTTACTTCTGTACNCCATGCTCNAACCGCTCCCGATAGCCGGGTGCATTCTTGATCTCAAACTTGTTATTAAACATCTCGTATTCCGCATCCGGCAGTTTATCNTTGAGCGCTTCCTCCACATTCGTCTTGTGAACNATGCCGCATGCCACCGACGGCGCCAGAATCGGATCTTCATAATTCAGGCACGCTGCCTGTATNCTGTCACAATACTCCTGCGCCTCCCCGTCATCAGCCACGGGAATCAAAACAATAAACACATCNCCNTCCACCCGGCCGATAACATAATCCGGCTTCGCATGCTGTTTCAGGATATCGGCAATCGTTTTAATNANCCGGTCGCTCTCTTCATCGCCGAAATGATCATTGGCGAATTTCCAATCATTAATATTGACATTGATCACCGCCACGGGAACCACCTCAGCACGATCAATGATCTGCATCCGCTCCTCGAAATANAGNTTGTGGTATACACCCGTCAGNGCATCCTCTTTCTCGCCCTTGGCAGTCTGTACATGCTGCACACCCACTTTATCTTCCAGCTCATCCATATAAATAGAAGATTCCGTATGCAGATAAGCCTCTTCTCCCCANTCNGAAAGTATATCNGCAAAGCCGTCCAGCAAATGNTCCACCGATTGTCTNCGCTCTTCCGGNACCTGNTCCGTCTCTGCGTACAGATGCGCAATCGTCCTGCCGTACACTCTTACCTTGCGCCCNGGATTNCCNACCACATCCGGCGTAAATCCGGCAAANCCGCCTACCGACACCACCTTCTCACCATGCCGCTCTGTAATCAGCAGCGCCGCTCCCGTAGCCATGCAGAGNGCCTTACANTATTCNGTCAGCACATCCAGCGTGTATAAATTGTCCAGCGCATAATTTCTGATATTNTCCTTGATCCGCTTCTCAAAAGGAATTGCCTTATAATCCATATCCGNTATTCTCTCCTNTCCCCNTTTCTCTATTATNTNAATATATCGAGAGTATAANTCAGTATAACTTTTTTACANGTCTTTGTCCAGTATANCGCCGACAGTTATAAATCCGGTTAATCCCGAACTGTNATACTGCACTGTTCTGNTTCTTCAGAAGTTCAAAAAANNCTTCCTGCGGCATAGGCTTCGCATAATAATATCCCTGTACCTGATCACANCCNATGCTCTGTANCAGNTCTACNTGCTCCTTCGTCTCCACACCCTCGGCNANCAATCCCAGNCCCAGCTTCTCGGACATGGAAGCCACCTGCTCCAGAATCATTCTGCCCTTNCCTGACAGCATCATATTCTCNATGAATTTCTTATCCAGNTTNATCACGTCAAANGGAGTNTCCAGCAGGATATTCAGAGAGGAATACCCGCTTCCGAAATCATCCATCAANAGCGTATAGCCCTCCTCTTTCAACTGGAACGCCTTCATGCTCACCTGCTGNTCATCCACTGTCTCCGTNATCTCTAATTCTAACAGCTTCTTAGGNATTCCGGTATTTCTGATCAGATCAGACAGCACCTTGATGCANTCATCATCACCTANATGCATCCGNGACACATTAACCGAGATCGGACANGTGGTAATNGATAANTCCTCACATTTCTTNATNAACCGNCANGCCTCTTCCCATATGTAATAATCNACTTTTCNGATAAATCCGTTTTCCTCAATAATCGGAATAAACTGATCCGGAAAGATCATGCCACGCTCCGGATGTTTCCACCGCACCAGAGCCTCCGCACCGATGATCTCATTCTTGGCAATACTGTACTTAGGCTGGAGATACATCATGAACTGCCTTTCCGTAATCGCCGTCTGCATGTTCTCCTCAATAAACTTCCTGTTGTACAGTGACTCCTTAAACTGCTCCTTATAGAATAAAATATTGGTGACTATACTGTTCTTGGCTGCCTTCCTCGCCATCGCGGCACGGTCCTCCATCTGCCGCAGCTCCATCTCCTTATCTTCCACTGTATATACACCGTAAGACATCTGAAGCTTTACATCCTTATAGCTGCAGATCACGGCATCCAGCTTCCTTATAAATTCTTCCAGTTCTTCTTCTTTGTCATATTCCGTCACTACCATAAATACGTCGCTTCGCAGGTTAACAAAAAACTGATCGGCACGACAAATTTCACCAAGCTTGTCCGCTATAAAGTCCAGAATCTCATCTCCGAATTTCTCACCGTACAAATCGTTTACGATCTTAAATTTACGAATATCAAATTGTATAAATCCCACATTCTTTGTTGCGGAATACACGAGATGGTTGGCATTGCGCCGAAACCTTCTGAGTTTGCCGATACTTTTAAGCACACTCTCCATCTCGTCATTTTCCGGTATATCCTGCAGATCAATACTGCTCTTTGCCATGTCGCCGCAGTATTCTTCCAGCAGTTCATCCAGTATATCAATCGCGACATTAAGCGCTCTGGGACACTTCTTCAGAATCAAACCTTCCTTCCGGATCGCTGCCATACCTTCCGGCTTGGATATATCTTCACCCAGAATATCTCTGCAGAATACCTCCCCCTGCATCCGCTCTTCAAACATTCTGATAAACTCTGCCGTCTTCTTATTGCCATAGATTTCACGCTCTTTGTCCTGCGCATCATAAAATCCCATGGCTAGTCCCAGCACCAGCAAACCCGCCGTGATACAACCGCAGGTGCCGCCCTGACGCATACCGCCGCCGAAACATGTACTGATCTTAAAAGCCGTCTTTAAGTCCAGACCGAGTTCCTCCGCATACGCCCCGAATAACGCCTGTGAGCAGTGGTATTGTTGATGCAATAACTGCTCTGCCTTCTCCTTGTGTGTCATATAATACCTCGTTTCCGCAGCCGGCCTTGCCGGCTATTCTTTGCTCCGCATTTATTATAACTCTGTTTATGCTTATGTAATATACTTAGCCATATTCTATCAAATAATGAGACAATTGTGAAGTCAAAAAACCCGTTTCCATTAGTATATTTCACCTAAAAGAAACGGGTTTTGTTTAAGTTAATTATGCATTTACGACATGATCAATTCAATTTCTGACTGCTCCTTTAGGAATTCTTCCGGAATATAATTTCCTTCCATTTCTCTTCCATTTACTATAAGTTTCCTGCATCCTGACTCCGCATGTCCTGGGTTTTTGACTACGATATGCAAGTGGTTCCCTCTGAAATCTTTCTCAATTTCAAAAGCTTCCCATTCCTTCGGAATCGAAGGCGATATCCTGAGTCCATAGAAATCAGGGCGCATGCCCAGTATTCCTTCTACGCATCCTACCATAACCGTAGATGCGGTTCCTGTCAGCCAGTGCACATGAGACCGTCCGAAATGCGGACTGGCCTTTCCTTCCGTAAATTGCCCGTAACAATACGGTTCCAGCCTGCGTATCTCCGCTCTGTCATTCTGGGCTGCCGGGGCGTTTTCCATAAAATATGTATAAGCGCGATCCCCATGCCCCCTAAGCGCCTCTGCAAGAATAATCCATCCCTGTGACTGTGAAAAAATACCTGAGTTTTCTTTCGTTCCCGGATTATAGATCACTGCAAGTGCACCGTCAAAAGCATGCTCATGATACGGCGGATCCATTAAGATCGCTCCATATTCCGTATTCAATCTGCTGAATACCGTATCCAATGCCGCATCCGCCTGCTCATCCGTGGCCAATCCGCTGATCACTGCCCAACTCTGGGGATTTAACCACATATTTGCTTCCGGATCGGTACGTTTCCCGATAACTTCACCTTTTTCCGTAAATCCTCGAATAAATCTGTCTTCGTTCCAGCAAAGTTCCTGTATGATCGATCCGAGTTTCTCCTGTTTCTCATCCAGATAACCAATATAATCCTGATCCTCTTTATATGCAGCAAATTTCTTCATAATTGTCATGGCATAATAAAACTGCAGTGCCACGAAAGAAGATTCCCCGTCTTTGCCAAGCCTTAAGCAGTCATTCCAATCCGCGTACAATCCGGCGGGCATACCATGGATTCCCAAATGATTCATGGAAAAATCAATGGCACGTTTCAGATGTTCATATACAGTACCTTCGTCCTTATTCGCAAAAGGAATGACCTCGTCAATAAAGGAAAGATCTCCTGCTTCGGAAACATATTTGTAAACCGTCGGGAACAACCACAGCGCATCATCCGCCCGGTATGCGGGATGTCCTGTTTCCTGTACATAAGACGGATCATCCGGCGTATCCTCATGCCCTGCGTTATGGGTAAACTTTACAAGAGGCAGGCCACCGCCGTTATCCACCTGCGCTGAAAGCATGAAACGAATCTTCTCCACTGCCATTTCCGGCGCAAGATGGATCACACCCTGAATATCCTGCACCGTATCACGGTATCCGTATCCGTTTCGAAGACCACAATAGATAAAAGAAGCCGCACGTGACCATATAAATGTCATAAAACAGTTATAAGCATTCCACGTATTAATCATGGTATCAAATTCCGGACTGGGTGTTTTCACCTGGAAATGGGAGAGCTTCCCATGCCAATAGGCGATCAATTCTTCCAGCTCTTTCCCGCATGTCTCTTCGGGATTCTGATACTGTTTCAGAATACTCTCTGCCTCTGCGTTCTCTTTCATACCCAGAACAAACGCTATGCTCTTCGTTTCTCCCGGCGCTAATAAAATCTGAGCGGAAAGAGCTCCGCAGCCGTTTTCATTATAATTAAGTTCTCCGCCGAGATCTCCCCGAATCACGCCCTCAGGATTGCCATAACCATGATAACGCCCAAGGAACTTTTCTTTATCTCCGCAAAATGAGGAAACTTCAGCTCCTGCCAGACCAAAAAAGCGTTCAATAACAGTTTTGTTATCTACGTCCTCACCTTCCGCCAAAGTATCCAGATTACCATGGATCATCTGACAAATCCGATTTCCCTTAAAAGCTGTTCTTGTAATAAACTGCGAATACTGTAAATTCACCTGATCATGTTCATAATTATTGACATTGGTAAACTCTGCGTATCCTGTAATCGTCAGACTTCTTGCTTCCTTAGAAAGATTCGTCACTTTCAGATTCCAGACCTCATAGGATCTGTCCAACGGAACATAATATAAAGCCTCCGAATGAATATCACTGTAATCCGCATTCATCCTAGTGTATGCCGTTCCATGGCGACATTCGCTTTTATAATCTGCAAGATCCTTTCCAACCGGCTGCCACGAGGCAGACCAATAATCCTTACCCTCGTTATCACGGATATAAATGTAACGTCCCGGCTGATCAAAATTATTAAAAACATAACGCAGAATCCTGCCATTGGCGCCGGATTTCGCAAAGCTGTATCCGCCGGCATTGTTAGAAATAATAGCGCCATACTCCGGAGAGCCAAGATAATTCGCCCAGGGTGCCGGTGTATCCGGCCTGTCAATTACATATTCACGTTTCACATCATCAAAATAACCAAACTTCATACTCATTCTCCTTCAAAATATTAGACATTTTAGAACTGATTCCCAAATGTAACTGCTTAGAACCCTGTTCTTCACAGTTACGAAGCACCTTCTGAACAGTTACTTTATTGTTCAATCTTTTCCAGATTGATATTATCAATACATATACGGTGTTTTTGGCCGATCTGCGTTCCGTCAACGGCTCCCATGGAAATACTCAGTACGGACTTAAGGTCAGTATCTGCTTCCATCTGGAACTCTATTTCATAGGTCTGGTAATCACTGCCAAGTTCCACGATCGATTCTCCTGAATAGGGCGTCCAGTCATCATCGTCCGTTCCGTCTCTCTGAATCGCAAACATGAGTTTTCTGTCAATATCCGACTTTGCATTCAGAGAAAGTCTGTACCACTGCCCGTTTTCCAATTCAATATTATTCTGCTTCAGCTGAATCTTCCAAGCCTCATCTCCCGTGTTGAGGATCGAGAAATCTGCCGCATTGTCTTCGCTCAGGCTGTCCACCACATATTCCACATCGGAAGCACTGTACGCATAGACCTCATATCCTGCGAATCCCGCATTGAAACTTCCGTTCTTGATCAGGCTGTCCTCTTCGACACGGACATCATCCAGATAGAACACTCCGGGTTCACTAAACGCAAATGCAATGCGTGCGTCCTCCTCTGCCAATTTGCCGGCAACACTGAGTTTCTGCCCAAAACTCTGCTCCTGACCTGTCAGCTCCACTTCAAATTCCTGACCTGCTACTGTTACATTCACATGCTTTCCGCTTTCTCCCTCGGCAAGAAAACCTACTGCATAATTGCCTTCTGGCAATGCGAGTCCCTGCTGGAAGATCACCACCGGCTCATCAGCTGTGATTCCTTCCGGAACCGACACTTTCAGTTTCCTTATGTTATTTTCATTGGTTACCGTGACTTCCGCATCGCCTGCGGCTGATGTATCCCAGTATCCCAGACGGTCTGTACCCTCCTGGAAGCTTCCGTTATAGACATAGTTTCCGTCCGCCAGAACAGTCTTCTCTTCGCTGCCAAGATCCACTTCTCCCGTCTTAACAACCGATACATTGCTTATATGAATGCCTGCCGTGGAACCAGTCGAGCCCATATTATACTCCAGACGTCCTCTTCCATCATCACTGTTCTTCATTGTAAATTCAAATGTATAGGTCTGCTTTGCAGTTGTCAGCTCCACCGGAGTATCTTCAAAATAACGAACCCAGTCACGATACGGTGCTGTTACAGCCACCTTCATAACTCTGTCCGCATCTGCGTACGCATCAAAACTGATCAGGTATGTGCCTCCCCTCTGCATCGGAATATCCGGCTGTACGAGCTGCACACTGTACTCCTCAGTTCCTTGTGACGAGGAATCAATGAAGATCTCATTGTCCTGAATCTGGGCAGTTGCCGCTCCTCCGAGAGCCGTAAGAAATTTCCAGTCCGACTCATCCGTTAAATCCTCCGCAACAGCGAAATCACCGTTATTGACATAATTCCCGTTCTCATCCGGTTCCCGTATAATAACCTCTTCTACCGGCTTTTCCACATTCTCGTCATAGCTGTCCTTCTGGTATGCCCGTACATAATCAATTCTGTATTCCGCATTCGCAATGTCCGTGGTTGAATTAGGATATCCAACCCAACTGCCGCCGACAGCCAGATTCAGGATGATATAGAACGGCTGGTCAAAAGGCGCCGGATAAGTAATTTCCCCCTGTCCTTCTGTTCTGGAATACCAGTCATTCTCCGTATGGTACAGATTGCCGTCCACATACCAGCTCATCTTACCCGGTTCCCACTCTACACTAAAGACATGGTAATCATCGGAAAATTTACTCCCTTCCAATACATAAGTTCCCTGGCTTTCGCTGTGGGGATTGCCGAAATGTATCGTTCCGTATAAAGTGTTCGTTGCCTGTCCCATAACCTCCATAATATCGATCTCACCGCATCTTGGCCATTGTCCATAGAGATTTTCACTCGTAGGCATCATCCAGAATGCAGGCAGAAATCCCTGACCTTTCGGAACCTTCAGTCTGGCTTCAAACAGCCCGTACTTGAAGTCATGTTTGTTCTGTGTATTCACTCTTCCTGATGTATAAGATTTCGTTCCGTCTTCATTTACCGTTTCGATCGGTTTGATTACCAGATCCCCGTCTTCTATGTAAATATTGTCATTGGAATCAACATATGCCTGCAGTTCCTCATTCACCCATCCCGGATCATGCAGCTCAACATTCCAGTCATCCCTATTCAGGGAATCACCGTCGAACTGCTCCTCCCATACCAGAGTGTAGCCTTCATGACCGGCTTCCGGCTCGTTCGCTTCCTGGTTCTCCGGCTCCGAATTATCATCTTCTGATATAACAGTTTTCGTTTCCGTATTCTCCGTATTCACATTTTCCCCTCCCTCGTTTCTACCGCAGGATACAGTAAACGGGATAACTGCCCCCACTGTAAGAATTGCCATTATACTTTTCCATGATTTCTTTTTCATATTAACTCCTTTCGTTTCCACCTCTACGAATATGTCAGAATTATAACCTGACATCCGCTTTCAATATACAAGATTATATACAAAAATATCAGATTCATGATATAAAACAAAAGCAAGCCGGAAAGTCCTTGTCAATCTGTTATTTTGCAGACTTTCCGAACCTACGGGCTCTTAACCATTTGCTCCAAACAGGCGTTCATCCTCTCTATCTGGCTATCTTTTTCACTAAGGTTTTTTTTCAGTGCAGCAATTTGTTCATCGTTTTCATCTAAATACCCTTCCAGCTCCACAATCAGCCTGTCTTTAGTATTAAAACATTGTTCCAATATATAAATCTGCTCAGTCATCTCAGCAATTTGTTCTTCCAATTGCCTTTGTTTCTGACCTTGCAAAAGCAATAGCTCAAGCAGTTCCTGCCGCGTCAGCTCTGATAACTCTTTCTCCATCATAATACTTTCTCCTTTTGCATTTACCAAAAGTATCGCTATCTGTTTACTTTAAATTCTACTGTTTTTTTAGGGGTATATATATCAAAAAAGTGAAAAAAATGATAAATATATGACATGGAGCAATTTCAATCTTCCAGAAGTACGTTTTTAATTTGATTGAATACCAAAGCTTGAGAAGGTTATATACAAAAATATCAAATTCGTGATATAATAAATGCACATTCAGTATCCGTGATGCGGTTCTTGATGAAAATGCACTGTATCTCAACCACAGACCTGAGGGAGAAATAATATGAATTTGCGAAATGAATGGTATCGGGACGAACTGCAAAAAAACGAACAATGTCTTTCACACCGCCCGTTG
>JAAUZY010000025.1 GCA_014804355.1 Lachnospiraceae bacterium | reverse complement strand
CATTTATTAGATGAACCATAACATCAATCGGTCGCATTGAAAAAATATTTTTCTAAGTTGTAAAGGGAGGATAACATTATCCTTAAATGCGGAAAAGCGTTCATTGGTTTTTCCAACAAACGCTTTCGCTTACCTACTCTACGCGTATTTCCTTTGCAATGACTGCCTTGTCGGCAACACTGCTGTTCATTCCTTCCGATTCCATTTGATCCCAATCATCAAGATTGTCATAAATGAAGATATGCAGAGTTTTTATTTCTTTTTCCTGAACAGCAAACCCCGCCCAGCCTGCCATTTCCATATCCGGATGAAGAATTTCCCCATCCTGATTAAATACGATTGTATAACAGGGTTCATAAGTCCACCCGATTATCTCGAACATCTCTGCATCTGTCATATCAGGATCTTTTGAAAGCAGCTTCTCTCTCCAGTCATCTGTTAATTCGCGATGCTCTCCCGGTGTTGTTGCATGGACAATCACCTGATATGGAGATACCACTATATTATCAAGCGTAATATTCCCTTTCTTCTCACCTACTTCAATAACCTTTACATCTGTCCCATTCACCTCAAATGGAATGACAATATTCCAGCTGCCGTCCGTCCAATGGGATGCGGATATTTCTTCGCTGTCGAGCATCCTGTCATCGTCATAACCAAGACCGTCTACATTTAGGTTAAGTTCGCCGCTGCCTGAAACTTTCTGTGCAAGGTTCATCTTCAGCATGCCTGCAAATGTATGGTTGTCGATTACTTCTCCCTCAAATGTATTTTTTAGCATCTCAGGTGAGCTTCCATCAACACTCCATGTCCCGCCTATATAAAATCCTGCGGCTGTCCGGTTATCTGCAACATTCATACCTGTATAATGCTCCGGAATATGAGTAAAATCTGCATCTTCTGCTTCAATATTTACCGTAAGGAATATGGAATATCCATCACAGTAAACTTCCGATGCAGTCAGTGTGATTCCTTGATCAGATACGGAGTAGTCCAAAGTATCCAAATTGCCTGCATGATCCTCATTTGTCAAGACAGTTCCCTTATCCGTATAGTCACCGGAATATGTGACCTCATCCTCAACCTTCTCGAAAATTTTGCCAATCAATGGAATCTTTGCTGCAAGCACCGGATTAACATAACCCAGTCCACCGATTCCAATAACTGCCACTGCCACTGCCGCGGCTACGCCTGTTCCTATTTTACCAGATTTTCTCATTTTCCCCTTCCTCCTTCTGCGTACACGGATTTCCCTGTCATTAATTTCAGGAGCAAGGGCTTGCTTTAAGATTTGATCCAATTTTTCATCTGTCATATCCTATCGCCTCCAATTTTTCCTTTAACTGTTTCTTTGCTTTCCGCATCCGGCTCTTGACGGTTCCTTCCGGCAGTCCAAGAATTTCAGAAACCTCTTTTATCTGCATATCCGCCGAATAGTACAAATAGATTGGTATTCTGTACTTCTCAGGCAAAGATGCCACTAATCCCTGGACCATATCTACCTCATTTTGCTGCAAAATAATATGTTCCGGCGAGACTTCCATATCATGACCGGAAATCTCGTAACCCTCTTCGGACATCTCATCCATACTGTCCATCGGAACCAGTCTCATCCGGTTTGCATATTTTTTCTTTCTATTCTTCCAAAGATAAATTGAAGTGGATAAAGCGTAACTCTTTGTATTCTGCATGGAGTCCAGCCTTTTCTTTTTCTCCAGCAGTTTGAGCATCGTGTCCTGATACAGTTCATCCCCATTTTCTGCGTCTCCGGCTGTCATCCGGCAGAACCGCAGGATATCCCTTCCAAACTTCAGGACAAACCGCTCAAATTCATCATTATTCATAGCAGCCATCCTCCTTCTTCTTTCAAGTCGACTTGCAAAGATTTGCCCTTGCATCTATATATTGTCGTGACTTAGGAAAAAAGTTTTCAAATTTCAGAATTTCAAAGGATTTTACCATTTATGAATATTGCAGAATATGTAAAAAAACCAACCATCCCAAAAGATGATTGGTCTCTATGTGCTTACAGCCCTGCTTTTCCTCGAAGATACTCGACCCACTCTTTTCTCTTCATGACAGAGCATTTATGTTTCACGGTCTTGCCATTCTCAGGATTCTGGCAGATCACCATGATTCCCGTCGGGATGATCGGAATCAGCCCGCCCACATTGACAAGTTTCAGCTCCTTAATATCGCTGTACTTAACTGCAAAATTACTGGCGCCCAGCAGACCTCCTACAAAGATGAACTTCTCGTTTGTAAAGAAATAGTTTCCTCTGGTCTGGGACATCATTTCCCACAAATCACCCTGTGTGTGCTCGATAATATGATCGTCATTGCTCATATATTCCGCTTCTCTCAGTGATGTCTCCCACTTGGCTACTGCATCCGGTCTTAAATTCATTTTCTTTCTATCCTTTCCCTTTAAGTTTCTTCTAAATGTTATCATAATTTTAAAGAAAACACTAGAAGAACATGACATTTCCTCATTATTCCCTCACCGTTTTTTACATACGTCATCACATTTTAAATATTCATTGCATATTCATTGATTATATAGTACAATACTAATACAAATTCAATGGAGGTGCACCATGGCTACATTACAAATTCGTATTGATGATTCTTTAAAAAAAGAAGCTGACACTCTCTTTTCCAGTCTTGGATTAGATACGTCGACAGCAATACGCATTTTTTTGAACGCTGCTATTGAAAATGCAGGTATTCCATTTTCAGTACAGCATAAACCTGTTTCTGATTCACTTCAAAATGCCATATATGACAGCAGGTTTAAACGCAATCTTAACGGTCCCTTTGACAATGCGGCAGACGCAGTTGCGTCAATGCTTGAGGATTAGCCTATGTACAAAATCGTCTACACTAACCGCATGAAAAAAGATGCCAAACTAATGAAAAAGCGTGGCAAAAATTTGGATAAACTTGTTAACGTGCTTTCCTTGCTTGCGAGCGGAAATCCATTGCCAGTTCAATACAGAGACCATCAACTGAGCGGCAACCTACATGATTTCAGAGAATGCCACATTGAGCCCGATTGGCTGCTACTGTATCAAATCTACGAAGATACTCTGATTCTTTCAGCTACTGCAACAGGAAGCCACGCAGATTTATTTGGAAAATAGCAGTATGCGGTCAGGTCAGGCGACAATCTTCCCATCCTCAATTCTCACAATCCGGTCGGCAAGCTGCGCGATCTCATTATTATGCGTGATCATAACGATCGTCTGATGAAACTCCGTTCCGGTACGCCTCAAGATCCCCAGCACATCCGCGCTGGTCTTGCTGTCCAGATTACCGGTGGGTTCATCCGCCAGAATGATGGCTGGCTTCGTAATAAGTGCACGGGCGATAGCTACGCGCTGCTGCTGCCCGCCGGATAGATTATTCGGCATATTATTCAGCTTATCTTCCAGTGCCAGCATGTGCACAATATCATCCAGAAATTTCTCATCAGCCTTATCCCCGTCCAATTCCACGGGTAAAACAATATTCTCATATACATTTAAGATCGGCACCAGATTATAATTCTGAAAAACAAACCCGATATTGCGCCGTCTGAAAATCGTTAATTCCTCATCATTCTTCTTTGCCAGTTCGTCACCCCGCACGATCACATTTCCCGATGTAGGCGTATCCAGTCCGCCCATCATATGAAGCAGCGTGGACTTACCACTCCCCGAAGTTCCCACTACCGCCACGAATTCCCCCTCATCTACACTGAGGCTCACACCGTCCAGCGCACGTGTAATATTCGGTTCCGCGCCATAATATTTCTTCAAATCCACTGTCTGTAATATACTCATAATATTTATCATTCCTTTCGCAATTTTCATTGTTGTTACTGTGAAACCTTTTCATTTAATACACTATAGCTACCCTCAACGCGGGAAGAATGCCCGCTGCAAGCGGCATTCTTCCGGACATAACATAGTTGCACTTAGGCTGTGTATTATACAGCCTTAGTGTAACTTTATGTCCTTTTATGTTCGCAGTCTCTCCACAATACTCTTCCGATTCATCTGCCTATAAAATCCAAGCGGAACCAAGACAGCCACCGCCAGCATAAAAGGCAGACTGAGCACTACAGGCAGCATCGTAAAATGATATCGGAACGCCCACATATTTCCCACCATCTCCTCACAGATAAACCAGACGACTCCTGTACCAAGCGTGGCGGTAACAAGAACAGCCAGCCCGATATATGCAATTCCTTCCCACGCAAGCATCTGCTTCATCTGTCTCTGCGCCATGCCCGCCGCGGCCAGCACCGCCATCTCTTTCTGTCTTGCCAGTATGGAAGTGACTGTCACATTGATGAAATTAAGCAGTCCTATAAGCGCCAGAATCCCACCGAGCACGCTGCCGATCACGGTATACGCCGCCTTGCTTTCCCGAAATTCTTTCTCGTATGTCCGATAGGAGATGTAGTCTAAATTTTTCTCCACATTATTGTTGTAATCTTCTATCCAGTTTTCCGCAGCTTCCCGATACTCGTCCGATACATTATAAACAGCAGTCATTGGCTGTGTGTCGCCGTATACTTCCCGATAACTCTTCATGGGAAGTATGACACTAAGTCCTAAATCAAGCGAAAAATGCGCACCTGCATCTCCTTCTATTCTTCCTACCGCCATGACCTGATAAGTATGGCTGTTACCGTGTTCATCTGTGAGATTGATTTCGTCCCCGATCCGATATAACGGCGAATCAATCTCCGCTCCCTCGGCACCGTGATAATAGAAATCATCCACGATCACGCCCTCTCCCGACTCCCACAGCGCTTCATCCAGTTCCCCTTTTGTAATGATTCCAAGATCTGAAACATCACCGTCTATGCCGTATACAAGCGCACTTGTCTGGCGGTATTGTATTAAAAGGTTCTCTACACCCTCCATTGAAAACAACTTCGCCGTCTGGGAATCTCTTTCCCGTAAAACTCTCTCTATAACTTCATCGGGAACTTGCTGATCAATCGTCTTCGCATACACATAAGCGCAATCTTCCAGCCCCGATATGCTCCTTATCTCCTGTATCAGCTCATCGCTGATTCCGTTCAGATTCTTCTCTCCTCCTGTCCAATTTAAAACCGAGTAATCTGACACACAGAAATCCGCCACTGCATACTCCTCGATATACTTCTCCAGATCAAACCCCGTCACTGCCGTATAAGCAGTATTTAACAAAATCATACTGAGCGACAGCGATACGATCACCAGCACCGCTTTTCCTCTGCTTCGTCTCAAGTTACTCATTCCCATGGTAAGCGGTGTTGTCCTGCGGCTCTTTCTCTCCTTTTTTCTGACATCATTGTCATCTCCGACATATCTGACCGCCTCGATTGCCGATATCCTGGCCGCATATCTACAAGGCTTCAAACTGCTGATATACACCGTCAATAATGAAAAAAGAACGGCTCCGACCAATACAAACGGGTTGATTCTATACACTCCTGTAACATCAATATTAATATCCGTCAGCACATGGGGCAGAAGCAAAAGCCCCACCAGATACCCTGCTGCCAGACCAAACGGCAGTCCCATAAAAGCAAGCCGAAAAGCCTGTTTCCTGACAATGCCTTTAATCTGCCTGCCGCTTGCTCCGATGGTGCGTAACAGCCCGAAAAACTGCACATCCTGTGCAACGGAAATTGCAAACATATTGTAGATAATAAGATATCCCACCCACACAATGATTCCCAATAAAGCCGCGGCCGCCAAGATAAAAGTAAGGTCGATCTCACCCTCGGATATCCCTAACCCGCAGGACGGATTGGCGCTGATCGGAAGCTCCCAAATACCGGACTCCCTGCCTAGCTCGTCAAGCATTTCATTCATCTGTCTCTCAACATTCCATTCGCTTGAAAAATAAATATCCGCACAGAAGATCCCGCCATACTTCCCGCTTTCATAGACGCTTACATGCGCCGCCGGGGCAATACTGTCCGCCAGAGTTTCACTCACCCATGCCATCTGGGCACCCGCCCGTTCATACCCTTCCCAGAAACCGCACAGCCTCAGATCTTTTTCATAAAGCACATCATCGACAGCGATGGTCAGATGAATATTCTCCCCTAATTCACACGGAATCCCCATCGCCTCCAGCACAAGTGTGCTCGTCGCGATCTCGTCTTCCTCTTTCGGCATAGTGCCCGTAGACGGATAACACTGAAAACTTCTGGCGGAACCGTCCTGCGCGTACCGCACTTCCGTGCTCAGTTTCTGCAGTTCTTCATTCGCCGCCATTCCCACAACGTGGGTAAAGTACACTTCCTCCGGTATGTCGCAGGCCTTCAATATATCACATTGTTCTTGCGTCAGAAATTTAATTGAAGCATGTGCAATTCCATAGTACCTCTGCTCCACCTGCTTATTCTGGTCGAGAAATCCTCCTGCTACGGCAAATAATGTCGCAAATAATACTGTGGTCAATATGATTGCCAGAATAATAAAAATATTCTTTCCTTTATTCGCGCGGATGCGCTGCGCCGCCAGTTTCTTGACGGCGCTGTTCGTATCATTTTCAAATGGAAATGTCATAGACGTGTCCTCCGTCACATAGTATTTGCTACAACTACTCGTTTCACAAATGTGGGATTTCTTATATCATAAACCATCATAAACCAGAAAGGTTACAGAAATGTCCGAAGTACAGCAGAATTTGTTCGGCAAAACGGCAAGCAGCGCACATACACAATATAAAATACTTGCAAGATAAAGATAATAATAGTAAAATAATCGCAAACAAGTTGAAGAAGCGAGTAGATTATGACGAGTGTTACAGAGAATCGGGACAGGTGAGAGCCGATGCAGACAGTCATATTTGAAAATCCCTTCTGATTGGCAGTCCGAAAGCTTAGACAAGTAGAGGCTGACGTTTTTCCTACGTTACAGGGAACGCATATGATGGTATGCCGTAAATAGCTCTGAATAAACAGACTCTCATTCTATTTACGGATGAGAGTTTTTTATTTACTGATGTAAGCAATCCATCAATTCAGGAATGTAGCCGCTAAAATGGCAGAAAGAGAGAAAATATGAAAAGAATCAAAAACGCATCATCGGTAATGGATGAAATAATGTCTGAAAATGATAAGATACTTTTTAACTTGTTTTATTTAATAGCGGAGAAGGATTCATTTTGGGTAACCGATGGGAAATCTTATTTAATCGGTCAAACGAATGAGAATCTGCCAATGTGGATCTGGATTCATGATGCTGCCACAGCGGATGCCTATGTAGAAATCGAAGATATCATCACAGCGCGGTTAGAATTGAACCCAAAATTAAAGATTACTGCCGATGCAGAAAAAATTCAGAAAATACTACCAAAAATCTCTGAAAAGAAAAAGGCTAAATATAAAAGTCAGGTGCCCATGATTATTTATCGCTGTGATAAAGTTATAAATCCTAAGCACGCAAACGGTCATACGATATTTTCAAATGAAAATCATAAAAAAGTTTTGGAAAAATTCATTACCGGTATGGTTTGGGATTTGGAAAAACGCCCTATGATGGAAGGAGAAGCCGAGAACTTTGCAAGGGATGTTGTCGGTTCAGACAATCTTTATCTTTGGGAGGCCAATGAAACTGTGGTCTCCATGGCGATGATTGCACATCGAACTGAAAAATTCGTAAGAATCAATACAGTGTATACAGATTCATCCCAGAGAGGAAAAGGATATGCCGGAAGGTTGGTAGGTGAAGTAACTAAAAAGATTCTGGATGAAAATCGGATTCCGATGCTTTACACAGAGCAAGATAATGTATGCTCTAATGCAACATATCGAAGGATTGGTTATTATGCATGTGGAGAATTAACGCAGTTTTGTTTTGGCCTATAAAGAAGCTCATGCAATCCTGCGAGAAACATAAACATCAGAAAAGCAACCGCACCCGCCAAAAGTGATTGGTTGCTTTTCTAATCAAGTAACTATCAACTAAGGTGAACCGTTTGCTCTATGGGTAGCACCTTTTATCATTATTATAACAATCTTATACATAATATCAATACAACCTTATTCAAAAATTTGCTGTTCCGTTTTTAATTTCTTTCTTTTTCGAACAAGGCGCATCATACCAATCATACAAATTGCGCCGATAAGAAGGTTAATCGTCCCAATGAGATTCCCATAAAGATTATGGTAGAAAAACAAAAACAGGTTATAGCAGCCCATATATAAATTCAAGCCGACAAGCATGGCGATAAAACGAATGATCCGCGTTAAGTATTGGATACGTGAACTATAATCTGAGAGTAACTGAAAACTTTCTCCTGATGTCTTTTTACGGAAATAAACCCAGCCGGAAAATGTTCCGACATGCTCCGCACCTGTTTCTTCAAGAAATTCGATATACTTTTCATTTTCCGCTCCGCTTAACCCTCTTCCTAAAAACTCTAAGCAAAGCTTATATTCACCCGGAACGCAGTCCTCAAATTCATATCTGCAAAATCCCACAGAGGTCAAAGCAAGCCCTTTCGACGCCATCTCATTCAACCACTTTTCCTCTTTATCAAATTCCCACATCCAAAACAATTTATGAACAACTTTTCTCATGCTTCTCCCTCCAAAATATGATTACCGTTTTCAATCAATTCCTTAAGCCGGACAATCTCGCAGCGCAGCATTTGTTTTCCCAGATCTGTTATCAGATATTCCTTTTTTCTGCTCTCTTTTTCCTCAACGAGTGCAACGATCCATCCTTTTTCCAAAAGTGTATTGATTGCGCCATAGAGCGTTCCTGCCGCCAATTTGACTCGACCGTTTGAAAGCTGTTCTACATTTTGCATGATACCGTATCCGTGTAGCGGTTTAACGAGTGACAGTAAAATATAATAAACAGCCTCCGTCAGCGCTTGATTTGACAATTTATCCACCTCCGTTTGTATCGTCATTCGTTATATCGTCTTCCGATATAGCTATTATAACGGCTGCCGATATAGTTGTCAATGCTTTATCTTCCATTCCAATCATTGTTGCGGAAATGAATAAAGGTGCATCATTTTGAAGCTTTCACTTCATCATGATACACCTTTATTGATAGGAAACGCAGGAATCCCAACATCTGCGGAGAATGCCCGTTTTGTGGGCTTCACGCTATTTTTCGTACAGGAATTTCTCAGGCAGTGTAACTTTAAAATCTACTGCCAGATCCCGGAAGTTCTGCGGTGTAATGGTCTGCAGTTTATCCGGACGCATGGACAGCATTTTTACAAGTATCTCCGCTGATTTCTCCACCGTATGCATCAGGCCGAACGTCAGGTCAAAATCCTCACCGGAGCAGAACATTCCATGATGGGCCCAGATTGCAACATCATACTGCTTCATCAATTCGCTGGTTGCCACTGCGATATCCCGACCTCCCGGAACCATCCATCCTACAACACCGATGCCTGACGGAAATACAACCGGACATTCTGTAGCCATCTCCCACAACTCTCTTGTAAATACCTCATCTTTCAAAGGCAATACGAAAGTAAGTGCGATCACATTCGTCGTATGTGCATGATAGATAACCCTGTGCGCTCCATTCGATGCCGCCTTCTTCACCTCATGGTTCATCAAATGGCTTGGAAGCTCGCTTGTCGGTCTTCCTCCGTTTACAAGTCCCCAACAAATACGGTAATTTTCCCCTTTGTCATCCAGTTCAATAATACATATGCTGTCTTCCGGGTCAAGAATGACATTGCGGAAATATTTCCCGCTTCCCGTCACCATAAAGTATTCGCTCGCAAGCCCCGGTACATTCGTACCAATTGGTTTCCATTCGCCATCTGTGCTTAAATATTCCTTTACCTCTTCTACTTCCTCCGCCTTCATACGGTAAGACAGATTGCCTCCATTTCTCTCATGCCATCCCTGCTCCCATCCGTCATTACACATACGGATAAATCCCTGTACAAATTTTACATCTGTAATAGCCATTATTCTTTCCTCCATTTCATAGCACTCTTTCTCGCGTTCCCTTACTCTAACCCCATGATCGCATCGTGCGGAGAATGCCCGTATTTTGGGCATTCTCTTGTGCGAAACATAGAAGTTCTTTGCGAAGCAGCCTCTGCTGCAAGCATTAGAACTTCTTTTCGCACTTTTACCTTGTAACAATATCCACTGGTACATCAAAAATCTTCGCGACCTTTAAGATCGTGTCAATGTGTCTGCCGGCCGCTGCTGCCATATGATGGGTCGGACCCGCTTCACTCCATCTGTTGCAGAACTCTCTTGCCCCACAGCTGAAACGTGTCCGCATATTCGTATCACCGAATGTGAAAATCGGACCCTCCTCATTCACGCCTTCTGCTACCACGAACTTGAAATGTCCGTCCTTATCCTGCGTGATTCCTAAGTACGTAACAGGCCCCAAATGCGGATAGAACTGGGTCAGATAACCACCGCCTGTCTTACCGTGAAATACAGGTACGATTTTCATGGTAGGTTTCTTAGACGAAATATCAGCATCACCGGAACCACTGTGACCGATAATACAAATATCTTCCTCAAAATCAATGGAATACATCTCAGACAATTGTCCCATACCGGAAATCGTCTTAAGAATACTCATTGCCATAGCAACCTTAATATCACCTTCCACAGCACAGGCAACTCCCTGCTTAATCAGCATGGAGAAGGCAGGAATCAGCATACTGTCCAGAACACCCGCCTTGCCCTGCGCAAAGCCGTCATAATGGGAGGCAACGAAAGCAATCTGCTCTTCTTTCACCCACTGTTCAAAAGCGACAACATATTTTGCCATCTCCCAGACCTTTTCGATCGTACCGCCATCCTCTATGTCAAAGGTGTCAAGGATGTCCTGCGCCTTCGCCCGGATAACATCCTCATCTGTAATATCATCGGCAATGGCCCACATCTTCTCCCAGTCAAACTGCTTGGTGTAAAGGAACATTCTGTGATAAAGATTCGTTTCATCGATATACAGATCCATCATACCGGGATATGGACGGCCTATCTGAGCCAGATTGGTATCACGGAAACGGCGGCGCACCTGAGCGGCACGGCACCAGTCCTCAATTTCTGCCTGAACCTGCGGGTCTCCCCCCTCGACTACGCCTGTTATGACAGCGTAGCGCTTACCGGCACGCTCAAGATCAGCTACCATCTCGCCGACAGCTCCGCAGGCATACAGCTCGCCAAGCCATGTTGCCGTATCGGTATTCTCATAATCAGGCGCTTTCTTCTTCTGAACGTTCACCAGTACAACCGGCACATCCAGATCTCGGACTGCCGGAAGCATATTATAAGACGTTGCGTAAGTCAGAAGCTGCAGGATCACAAGATCAACATCCGCTGCACGGAACTTGTCACCGGCCGCCTGCGCCAGCTCCTTCGTGGTAACAATACCGCCATCCACGATTTCTACCGTATCCGGAAGCGTCTTCTTGAATGCTTCATACTGTGACTCAAACTCAGGCACCAATGACGGGAACTGCGGCAGATATGCTCCCAAAGCAATTGAGAAAACTCCGATTCTTGCTTTTGTATCTACTAACATGATAAAAACCTCCTTTTTATGTTGATTTGATCAATATTAATTGTAATTACTATTCATAATGCTTTGTGTGCAAGCACCCACGCACAACTTGTAAATCATTCCATGGCTAAACTTGTTACTATTCATATTTTCTTATTTCAAAGGATCTCTTTACACACTCTCTTGCCTCTTTTAAATCCCTGAATTTCTGATTATACAGCATTTGCACCAACAGATTACCGATGGCTGTAGCCTCTCCGGGTCCCGCATATACTGTGCGGCCGGTATATTTTGCCGTGACCTGGTTCAGATACTCTGCATTGGAACCACCGCCTACTACATAAACACAGTCGTATTTTTTACCGGTCATCTGCTCAATCTGCCCGATGGTATCTCCATAACACTTGCCCAGACTATTGTAGATTACCGCCGCAATCTCCCATTCGTTCTGCGGCACCTGCTGCCCGCTCTTTTCACAGAAGGTCTTCACCGCCCGGGTCATACTGGAGGGTGATAAGAACATATCATCGTTGCAGTCTACAATGGAAGGAATGGTCTGCTCCCTGGCCTGTTCACAGATGTATCCATAGGAATACTCTCCTGCAAATTCTTTCCGGATAGACTGGATCATCCAAAGCCCCATGATATTTTTCAGATACCGGAAACGATATTCATAACCGCCTTCATTCGTGAGATTGTGCATCCTGCTCTCGGTCGAACAGTCAGCCTCCATGATCTCCGTTCCCATAAGAGACCATGTACCGGAACTGATATACAATGCATCATCTTCTGTGGTCGGTATGGCAACTACGGCGGAACCTGTGTCATGTGTGGCAGGCAGGATCACCTGACAGTCAAAACCTACTTCTTCCTGAATCTCTTTGCTGAAATTTCCTACTAAAGTCCCCGGCTGGCTGATCTCTCCAAATATTTTCCTCGGATAACCCAGCATATCAATCAACTCATAATCCCAATCCTTTGACACCGGGCTTACTAACTGTGTGGTGGTCGCATTG
Organism: Lachnospiraceae bacterium; assembly: GCA_014804355.1. Taxonomy (GTDB): domain Bacteria; phylum Bacillota; class Clostridia; order Lachnospirales; family Lachnospiraceae; genus UBA3282. Next base: position 22,262 of record JAAUZY010000025.1, on the reverse strand, counting down.
GTATACTCTGTCCGCTTCACTCCGGTCAAAAGAAAATGGAAATAATCAGGAATCATCAGCATACTCTCTGCTTCCGTAAGCAGCTCCGGCTCCTTCTGTTTTACTGCCATCAACTGATAGATCGTGTTAAAAATCTGCTTCTGGATTCCGGTACGTGCATAGAGATCCTTTAGTGAAATCTCCTCATACACTTTTGTATCCATCCCGTTTGTCCTGTCATCACGATATCCGTAAGTTTTTCCGAGTATCCGGTCACTTTCATCTAACAGCACGTAATCCACTGCCCAGGTATCAATTCCCATAAAGGACGGTATCTTTCCCATTTCTTTACACCGCTTCAGACCCTCTTTAATCTCATAAAACAGTGCTTCCACATCCCAGCACAGGCTTCCGTCCACACGTTTCATACCGTTTGGGAAGCGGTAAACCTCCTCGAGATGCATTTTCCCGTCCTCCAGGCTTCCGAGCATATGCCGGCCGCTGGAAGCGCCGATATCTACAGCCAGATAATATGTACTCATATTTTTCCTCCTAAGCCAAACCTACTCCAAATGAAATACCGGACTTAAGTCCACGCTGACAGGACTGCTATCCGGATTTGTATTCATACAGTGATTTTATTATAAAGTTTCCGGCACAATTTTATAATGTCCCCATTTAACAAAAATACTGTCTTATATTTCAATTCGTAACTGTGAAGGACATGGGCCTGAACAGTTACTATCTATATTTCTATCTGATCATCATTCTTATGTATGATCCGGTACTGATTCGGCGTCATCTCATATCGTGCCTTAAACTGACGATAAAAATAACTTTGATTTTCATACCCTACATTTATTGCAATCTCTTCCACCGGCAGCTCCGTCTCCATCAGAAACACTACCGCCTTTTGAAATCTCTTACGCATTAAAAGTTCCTGAAAGGTGTGACCCGTGCATTTTTTAATCATTCTGCTCAGTGCCGGAAGTGACAGATTAAAATCACCTGCAATGTGACTTAAGGATGCCGTTCTGTAATGGGAATCAATATATTTTGTAGTTGCCTGGATAACAATATCCTCGTAGCTTTGGGATGAGTCCCCTGATAGCCTGTCTATATGATTGATTAAATACAGAAAAACCAATCCCATGGAATATTGATTGATGACATCTTCATTACTATTTCCGTCCATAATAGAAATAATCATGTTTTCCATCAGATTCGAAATAGCATTCTGGTCTTGTAACCTAAAGTTCAGATACTGCGGAACCGCATTATTCTGTTTGAGCGTCCCCACAAGAAAGTTGGCAATAATGTTTTCCTTATTCATCATTTGAAGAGGTATGTCAAAAAATTCCGGCAGGACAATGAAGTTAATCCCTATATCGCCGGCTCCGGCACATTTTACACCATGCTCCACATGCTGATTCAATAAGAGCATATCGCCTTGCTGCATTCTTATTTCTTTGCCGTCAATATAGTGTGTGAGCTCGCCGGCAAACACATATACGATCTCAATATAATTATGCTTATGGAGCGGAAATTCCACAAAGCGGCTGTGACGCCTCACTGTAATCAGTTTTCCTTCCCGCAAAAACAACTGACTGTCAACTTCAAATTCATTCTTTTTTGTATAGATCTCTTTTTTTACTTGCGGGTCTTCGTCCAAATAAGCCTGTTCTTCTGATGTTATCATCTGCATCTTTTTCATCAGCTGTTCATCCATAGACATTTCCCTCCCTAGATAAATGTAATGCAATCTGCTCAATTAAAAAAGTAGTTCACACTTCAAATATTATATATTCCCTCTGGATGTCAATAAAACATAATTATATGACCGATATTTATCCAAACGCTCTATAAAAACATGATATCATAAGCTTTGTAATAAGCAAAGGCGCCCATTGGTATCTCCCAATAAACGCCTTTCTTTCCTAAAAATCCGCAAAAATGTGTGTTCCTGCGCCAAGCATCTTCTCCCGTCCGTATGGCAATATTACTCTTGCCACTGTATTTGCCGGAATGACTATTTCATATGTAATATTATCCCCCGTTCTTTTCCAACTGCTGATTACTTTCCCATACGGNCTCATATACTCCGCNCGGACATNNGNCANNTTTCCGCCCGGCTTCGGNANNATNGTNANNNAGTTTNTNCCTTCNACNCNNATGCCTGCANCTGTATCAAACAGCCATTCGCATACTGCGCCCGGNGAATANTGNTTCTGGCTTAAATTTCCTTCCCAGTTTTCCCAGACTGTAGTCGCTCCATCCANNACTTCNCCAAGCCATCCCGGTTTCTTTGTATTCTCCAGCATCCGNTAGGCAATTTCCAGTTCTCCCGCNTCCGTCAGCACCGGTAAGAGGAAAGGCGTGGANAAAAATCCTGTACCGACACAATAGTCATAATTTTCNACAGCTTTCACCANACGCCTCTGCGNCTTTTCTTTCTGNTCTCCNTGAAGAATCCCTGNTGCCAGAGGCCGCACNANNTTCGCCTGNCGNTCAGTATCCAGNGTTCCCGTCTTTACAAACAGATGCTCATAAGCCTGCCTTGCNCCATCAGCGTATTTCTGACATTTTTTCTGNTAATCGNCTTCCTCCAACAGTCCGGCAATCTCCGCCAATGTTGTCATTGTAAGGTACAGGTATGCCGTGCATTCTTCCGGGTGCTTTGCCTGTGCNCCGTAAACTTTGTCCCTGAANTTCTCCGGTTCCAGCCATTCTCCGAGATGAACGCCCTTTTCATAAGTATATTCGTTATACGGATTATCNTTTGCCGCCTTTTTACTGCTCATTCCCAAATGNCTCATCAGATAGTCACCATATTTTTTCATCATCGGCCAGCAGTTCTTCAACAGNTCCANATCATCATACCGCTTATAATAGCGATACGGAATCAGATACACCGCNTCCGCCCAGCCAACAGANGTACCCGTGGATTTATACATCATCTCCACTCCCTGATANGGNATNACCGCTGAAAGCAGTCCGTTATCATACTGNTCGTCTTCCATATCCCGCAGCCATTTGCGGAAAAATGCTGCCGTNTCCATCAGATACGCTCCTGTATGNAAGAAAATNTGCGCGTCACCGGTCCATCCAAGGCGTTCTCTGGTAGGGCAGTCCGTAGGCAGNTCAAGGAAATTGCCTTTCATGCTCCATCTNGTATTTTCCACCANNCGGTTNATNNGCTCATNCGANCAGACAAANCTGCCTGTCTGTTCCATATCNGAATANACCGCAATGGCGGTAAAATTCTCCGGCTTTATCTCCAGATCACCTTCTATCTGCACATAACGNAATCCAAAAACCGCAAAACCGGTCTTATAGTGATCTTCTCCGCCGCTTGCATAAAACGAGATTTCCTGNTTCGGCGTATANGTAATATCNCCTTTTAATTCTTTCCCCAGAAGNTTCGTTACCAGATTCAGATTATTCCANCCTTTTACCGGTTTNGTCTCCTGAATNCCNGATANATCAACATGNCCGTTCTTATCCAGCACTTCTCCGCAAATCAGNCGCAGGTGTGNCCCTGNTTTNCCTTTCACGTNAAATTCCAGATACCCTGCAATATTCTGTCCGAAATCCAGTACTTTTTTTCCTGTTGNATTTTCTAACAGCGTCGNTTTTAAACGCTCTNTTTCCCGTACCGNNACATTATCGGAAGCNGCCAGNAGCGGNCCNTTGTTCCCNATNCGGTANTCGNCTGTTATATCNCTGTTCTTTACGACTNGCGCCTTTCCATNGTAAGACGGTATATAAGAAGCGTCATATACCTCACCGTCTTTTAAATCAGCGAAACGAACCGGNCCATCATTGCTCCACTTCCAGCTTTCATCCGTTACAATCTTGTGTACTTNTCCGTCTGNATCTGTCATTTCCAATTGNGCCATCAGACTGGTCTGTGTCCCGAACACATTTGTCACGCCNTANGCCGCCACACTGCCNCGGAACCACCCATCCGCAAGNCGNAGCTCAATCCGGTGTTCCTTAACATCATTTCCCGCTNAAGTAAGCAGTGCGGTCACATCATACACCTGATATTGAATGCGCTTCCGATAATCCGTCATNCCCGGCGCCAGAATAAANTCTTCCAGACGTTTTCCGTCNATCCACACGTCATAGACGCCTCTTGCCGTGGCATAAAGACGCGCTTTGACCAGATTCNCCGNNATCTGAAACTGTCTGCAAAAGCAGTCCGCCGGATACCGTTCTTTNCGGGACGGCTGATAGTCNCCGCTAATCCATTTNGCATTCCAGTCNGCGGGTTCCAAAAGCCCCATCTCAAANCTGCTTTCCGAGNTCTCTCCGNCTNTGCCCTCNTCATCCCACAGACNNACCGTCCACGAAACGATGTCACGGCTTCGTAAACNTTTNCCCTGATAGCGGATATGAGTCATCGCGTNNGAATCTACTTTCCCACTNTCCCAGACAANNTCTGCTCCNCGTTTTGCNATGATCTGATANGCGGTCTGCTTNATGCCGCCNTNACAGTTCCAGAAAAAGCGNGGGNTACGGATGCCAAGCCCTATCGGCTCTGTTAAATATTCTGTTCTTAAACGGACTGCTTTCATTGTATAAATTCTCCTTTTACGCAGTNAAAAATTTTACGAAATAAAAATTTTATGAAATAAAAGTTTACTATTCATTTAACTTCCGAATCAGTTCCCGCAGCTCCTGTTTCTTTTCCTCCGGCAGAAACATCTCGAACACACCAAGCGACTGTGCCATCAGTACATCCAGTCCGGCNCCNCTNTGATGTCCCATGCGGCTTGCCATNGCATTAATCATATCNAGAGANANNCCGCCGGGNACCTGCTCTANCATCGCCATTGCTTCTTGCGGGATATANCCGTTAGCCGCCATTCCTTTTATCATGAAAATAATGTTCTCATTCAGAAAAGCGTGTGCTTTCTTACTCTTTGCAAACTCTCCGATTGCCATCTGCGGGCTGTAGCCGCCAAGCGGCGGAACCGGCTCCGCCTCAATGTATATCTCTTTTTCCAGTACAATATCTCTTGCGTTTTCCCCAATCTGGATTGCATATTTGCCCTGCTCCGTCCTCCAGTTATGCACCACNGTATTCCAATGCTGAAATGCTCTTGGCTCCAGCTCGAACATGACATCTTTCGTCTCACCGGGCTGTAACTCTACCTTGTCAAATGCCTTTAGCTCCCGCACCGGACGTATTGCTTCCACCTTCTCCGGTGCCACATAAAGCTGAATCACTGTTTTTCCCATGACAGAACCCGTATTCGTAACTTTCACGGAAACCTTAACGCTCTCGTTCTCATCCAGTTTTTCTTTTTCTACGGACAAGTCATGGTAAGTAAATGTGGTATAACTCAATCCATAGCCAAAAGGAAACCGTACAGGCATTTTTTTACTTTCATAATAACGATAACCGATGAACAATCCTTCCTGATAAGATACCACACCATTTTCACCGCCAAAATACAGATAGGAAGGATTATCCTCTAAACGGATAGGGAAACTTTCNGCGAGATGTCCCGACGGATTTACGTCTCCATACAGCACATCCAGCAGCGCCTCACCTACTGCCTGCCCTGCAAGATAAGTTTCTATGATACCTTTAGGCAGATTTACCCACGGCATTTCCACCGGTGCACCATTATGCAGGACGACGATTGTATTGGCATTGACCTTGCAAATTTCTTCAATCAATCCAAGATGTCCCTCCGGCATCTGCATATCCTTCCGATCGTAACCTTCCGATTCGATGATATCTGTCAGGCCAACACATAACACAATTTTGTCTGCGTCTTTTGCCAGTTCTACTGCTTCCCTTAACAGCGTTTCGTCGGTTTTCCCATCATCCCCGCATCCTTTTGCATAGAGAACCTGTAAGCCCCTCTCCTTTGCCGCATCTGTCACATTGCTGATTTTAAAGCAGGTAATATGGCTGGAACCGCCACCCTGAAAACGGGGTTTCTCTACAAAAGGACCGATAAATGCAACTGTTTCATCTTTTTTCAATGGAAGAATACTGTCCTCGTTTTTCAAAAGCACCATAGATTCCGCAGCAATTCTACGCGCCAGTTCATGGTCATTTTCATACGCAAAGGCAACATCTTTTTTCTGATTTTCCTGTGCCTTGAATGCCAGCGACAGAAGATTCTCACATGCCCTATCCAGAGCTTCTTCGGAAAGCCTTCCCTCCTGTACTGCTTTTACAATTTCTTCATCTGTATTCTCCGCCGGCATCGTAAGATCGCATCCGGCTTCCACCGCGCCTGCCCGGTTATGGGTTGCGCCCCAGTCGCTCACAACCAGTCCTTCAAATCCCCATTCATCCCGCAGAATTTCGGTCAGATATTTTTTGTTTTCAGTCGTATGCGTGCCGCCTATTTTGTTATAGGATGCCATGACCGTCCAAGGCTTAGCCTTCTTTACCACACGTTCAAAAGCCGGCATATAGATTTCCCGCATGGTCCGCTCATCCATTTCGGAAGAAGAATCCATACGGCGGTGTTCCTGATTGTTCGCCAGATAATGTTTCAGGCTGGTTCCAACGCCTTGACTCTGCACGCCTTCTACGAATGCCGCGCCCATTTCTCCTGCCAGATACGGGTCTTCCGAAAAATACTCAAAATTACGCCCGCATAAAGGGCTGCGCTTCATGTTGACACCCGGCCCCAGCAAGACGTTTACCCCTAGAGCCTGACTTTCCTGCCCCAGCGCCTTGCCCATCTCGCAAATCAACTCTCTGTCAAAACTCGCCGCCGACAAACAAGCTGCCGGAAAGCAAACTGTCTTCGCACTGCGTTCTTCCGCAAGGGAATTTTCCTCTCCCTCCTGCGTCCTCAGTCCGTGTGGACCGTCGCTGGTACGGACGGAAAGGATTCCCAGTCTTTCTATTCCTTTTGTAAACCAGTTATCACGTCCACTGGTAAGACCTGCTTTTTCTTCCAGTGTCATCTGTGAAATTATATTCTTAATCTGCTGCTTATCCATCCGGNAACCTCCTTTTATCGCTTTAGAAGAATCGTGCGTAGCCGATTCTTCGAGAGATAACTTAGAATTTCTTAGGCGTTGTATTATGACGCCTTAGAAATTCTTTATCTCTTTTTCTTTGCTTCTTTCGCCTCAGCCTTTGCTTTCTTTGCCGCCAGCGCGTCCTGATATTTCTTTTCTTCTTCTTCGAAATTCAGCCCCTTTTTCGCGCATTTTACTTTCAGCTCTTCCACGCGCTTCTCTTCCGCCTTACGTTCTAATTCTTCCTGTTCCCGCGCCGCCTTTTCTTCCGGAGAAATATAAACCTCGCCGCGTGCCTCTGCCTCCGCTTTGTGCCGGGCGGTAATATCCGCTGAAATCTGCTGCATCTTTCCTTCCAAATCATAGAAGGACATGAGTAACGCCCCAATGAGATACCCCACCATCGGAGTTCCTACAAAACACCATGCAAAAAAAGTCTGCATAGCCGACGGCTGCTTAATTACTTCTGCCGTGGAGGAAGGGGAAATATAGCCGAATGCATTGATACCGCCCAAAATAATCGTCTGCCCCAAACCGGCAGTTACCGTAATAATAATAGTATAGATAGATGCGGAAAATCCATCTGCACGGAAAGAATTCTTCCACTCAATATGATCCAATGCCTCTCCCAGAAGAGCCATAATTGCATACGTTGGTAATGCGCCAATAGACTTAATGAATAAGCCAACCAGAACTATTCCAAGATTATTCGGATTCAAAAGCACAATTAAACAGCCGATTGCACCAATAACAAAACCAATCTGTGTTACCCATCTTTTTCCAAACTTCTTAACAAGCGGCCACAAAATAACAATTCCAAGACCTAACGGCGCCTGTCCGATGGCGTTTACAATTACCTGTACCCCTGTACCGCCATCTACGGAATCGCTGACTACCCAGTTACAGAAATACAGCATACTGTTAGTCGATAAAATATTAAAAATATTGTAAATCAGCATGAATCCCATGACGGTGAGCCAGTAACGGTCTGTCAGGCACGCTTTAAGCTGTTTCCCCATCGGAACCAGTTCCATACGGTTTTCACCTTCATCAGAAATGGTCTCCTCCGTTACGCGCTCTTTTGTAAAATAGTATTCGAGCAGGGTAGCCGGAATTGCCAGAATGGAAATGATGCTCATCATGGAAATCCACGTTCCCTGTGCATTGGATCCTACGCCAAATGCCCGTATCATAATGGGCAGAATAATCGTCACCAGAAGTCCGGGCAGCATATTCATGCCAAAGCTGGTCATCATGGCAAGTCCGTCCCTTTGCTTCGTATTTCTGGTAGAAAGCGGCACCATCAGGTTGTGGCTCATATTATAGATGGTAAATGCAAAAGCAAAGAACAGGTTATAGCTGATAATAATCCAGATAATCTGCACATTGTAAGACGCCTTCGGAACCATATAAAGAAGACATCCTGAAATGGTCAGGCAGACACCGGCAATCAGTACCCACGGTCTTGCCTTTCCCTGCTTTGTGCGTGTCTTATCGATAATCCGCCCCATAATAATATTCGTAATGGCATCAAATATTTTTGAAAAAATAGGCATCATCGTCAGAAAAATACCGCCAATTCCCAATACATCCGTGTAGAACTGTGTCAGATAGGAACCTGCTGCCGCATAATATACCATATACACAAAGCACGGTCCTAAAAAGTATCCAAGCCACATTTCGCTTTTCTGCGTATTGGCAGATGTAATTTTTGAATTCAATATATTACTTGAAAAAAATTTTGCTAAAAATCCCTGTCTGTTTTTCTCCATTACTAACCCCTCCTAATATTCTTTTGGTTCCTCGCAGATGATTTCTGCGGCGGCTGCTTTTACTCCATCCCCATGAATGGATATCGTTACCGTTCCTGTTTCGCCTGCACGGACTACAGCCTGTGCCAACCCGTAATAGGTCGTATATTTCCCACTTGCAAACTGCTCTTCGGTTCGTGGATTGGCGCTACCGAAGCCAAGCAGTTCGCCGCCTTTTACCTCAGCCGTCAGTGTAGTGTCTGCGTTCGCCTCCACAATGCCGTCTGCGTCAGTCAGGCTAATATCAAGATAAATCACTTCTCCCGGCTTTACCGTTTTTTTGTCCGCAACTGCCTGTATCTGCAATGTCCCGACTGCGGATACCAAGATACGCTCTCCCTGCCTCCGTCCTGCCGCATCGTAGGCTATTGCCTTTAATTCACCGGGCTGATATTTCATTTTATAGGTAGCTTTACAGTCCTTTACTTTCTTTCTGCCTAGACTCTTTCCGTTTAAGAAAAGCTCTACCACCGGCTGTCCGCTGTATACTTCCACAATGGCCTTGTTTCCGTCACAGCCCCGGTAACTCCAGCCGGGCAGGGCATTTGTACCTCTCCAGACCATCTTCGCCGGCTTAATACCCGGATGATTCACCGGCTGTACGGCAATAGCCGGCTGCGCGTCCAACATCCCCCAAGCCGCCTGTGCAAGATACAGTTCCCCGTTGGGATTACCTAGAATGTCCAATGCCCCGCAGTCTGCAAGCAGCCACGGATAGGGTTTATTGAAACCTTTCCCGTCCGGTGTATACGCCCATGCCCCTATGCCTGCCTCTCCGAGATAATCCCATGCCGTCCACATGAAATCACCGATCAGATAAGGATATGCTTTCACCATCTTCCAATTTTTTACAATATCCTGCGGAAATGTTTCGCTTCCCATAATCACTCTTTGTGGATGCGCCGCTGCTTCTAACGGATAACGCCCGGAAGCATAATTGTAACCGGCAATATCCAGTAAATCCAACGCAGGTGTCGTCGCCATATCCGCTTTCTTGGAATTTGCGGCACGGTTCATTCCGGTACCTACCATGTTAGTAACCATATTGAACATCGTACTGTTCATTCCGCTCATTGCCTTATCGTTATCGTTCTTGCGTCCGCCCTCTTCGTCATAAACACCCTTGCCCTTTTTCGCCGAAGATATGATCATTAGATTAAAACCGCCGGTGACCGCGCGGTTCGGGTCAGCCTCATGAAGATATTCCACCATCTCTTTAATAACCGCAAGGCCTTCTTCCTTTGCCGGTTCGGATACTTCATTGCCAATGGAATACATAATCACGCTGGGATGATTGAAATCCCTTTCCACTATGGCTTTCAGGTCATACTTATAATTTTCACGCCAGTCGGAAGCGTAATCAAATTTGCTTTTGTGATGAAACCACATATCCCATGTCTCATCCATTACATACATTCCATAGCGATCACATGCCTCTAACAGTGCCGCTGATGCCGGATTATGGGAAATACGCAGCGCATTGAACCCGGCTTCTTTTAAAATACGAACTCTTCGCTCCTCGCTCTCCGCATGTGTCGCTGCACCAAGAATACCGTTATCATGGTGTATACAGCCTCCGCGAAGAAGCGTACTTTTTCCGTTAATTGTAAGTCCCTTGCTGCTCCACTCAACTTTCCGGATTCCGAATGTCGTTTCTGCTGTGTCCGTAACTGTCCCGTCTTTAGATAGCTGTACGCGGCAAGTATAGAGATTTGGCGCATCCTCACTCCACAAAGCAGCGTCCGGAATTTCCATTTCTAATTTCTGTCCTGTACCCGATGTCACTGTTTTTCCATATTTATCCAGTATCTCCACCCCGACATCACCGCCGTTATGTCTTACTTCTACGCGAATACGTGCCGGCTCATAAGAAAGCGTCGAGACACGGATACTCTCCGGCTGAATGGACTCCTTTGCCCCCGTCCACAGCCATACCGGACGGTAGATGCCGCCGCCGGAATACCAGCGGCTGTCCGGCTGACGGCTGGCGTCCGCCACTACCCGAATGGTATTTTTGCCGCCGTACTGTAACAATCCGTCCGCACAGACGAAAAACGGTATGTACCCGTAGGCGGCGCCTCCTGCTTCTTTATCGTTCAAGAATACTTTGGCATTTCTGTATACACCCTCAAACTGAAAAAGAATATGCTGGCTTTCCCATTCTTTCGGCGCTTCAAATTCTTTTTCATAAGTGTAAACATCCCCATGGAAAAAAGCGCCTGCACTACCGCTTGGCGCATCCGCGGTACGCGCTTCTTCCAACATGGCGTCATGAGGAAGGGTCACTTTCCGCCTGCCCTCCCTGCCTGCTTTATAAAATAACCAGTCTTTATTAAATGACTGTCTTAGCATAACCGGAGCCTCCTTTAAAATAGTTTTTGATAATACTATTCTAAAGGAGGCTCCCCCATACTAATTATCGCTTATGTGTTCTTTTTGTCGTTTATGTTACTAAGTTTTACTGTATAGACCTTAAACTTTCCAAGCAGAATTGCACACCTGCTAATGCAATATCACTTTACTGGATTTCAAATTTCTCAAAGTCAAGAGCGCCCTTCCCTTCATATCGGAAAAACAAGGGCCAAACTCCCTCTTTTATTTTAAACGGTGCACTAAAAAACGAAAACGCACTCGCCGGCTGAACGGAAATTTTTGCAACCGGTTCTTGATCTAAATCCGTCAATACCAAAATTGTTCCCGTTGCCGTAACGCGCACTCTTACCGTAATGGTCGTCTCTGTACCTGTAAACCGAAAGTATTTGTAGCCTGCCCATGCACCGTCAGTCATATTTGCAATATACTGGTCTCCATCCTGCTCCCTGTCCGTTCCGCTTTGGGTGAAATACGGATGAATTCCTTTTTTGTCCTTTTCTCTTGTTCTTGTATATGCAAATGTCCCTTCCTTGCTGCTCAGGTTACATGCAATTCTCGCCTCATAGACACCCGTTCCCGAAAGCGGTCCGTCATTTAACCCGCAACTCGTTTGCTCAGCCTGTAAAATAGAACCGTCCGGCAGGAAAGTTATTTTTTCAGCGCATCCCTGTCTTGCACACTTCTGCTTATTCGTCTGTCTATGATAAAAAATATACCATTGTCCGTTAATCTCCGCCATTCCTCCGTGTGTATTGCCAATATAATTATTAGCGGTCTTATTCCCTTTATAGCCAATATCTCCAATACTTATCAGCGTTCCACCATACTGAAAACCGCCGTCCGGCTTCTTGCTTACGGCATAGCAAAGCTCGTGGCTCAGTTCAGAAGAATAGACCAGATAATAGGTATCACCTATCTTTCGAATACTACTCGCCTCAAAAAAACCATGCCCTTCAAAACCGGTTCCACTTGTCAAAGCCGGACCGGGCAGAACCATGACCGGTTCTCCTTTCATGGTAATCATATCTTTATCAAGCCGTACACAGTAACCTGCATCAATTTTCAGCCCACGCATACCCATGGCCATTTTCATCCACCCCGGAAGCGGTGCAAAACCTGTATACATATAGACGCTTCCATCGTCATCAACGAGTACGCCCGGATCGAACAGGTTTACCTCTCCTTTTTTCTCTCCGTATGGTGTGCCGTCCGGTCTTTGTATGTAACCGTAAAATTCATATTTCCCCGCAGGAGTATTACAAACGGCGACGGAAGTTACCGTCAGACGATGAAACTCATAATACAGATAGTATCGACCATCCTCTCCCTGCACTACATCCGGCGCACACATATGCATATTTCCCTTTACATTCCTTGCATCCTGACTGGCATGATAAATGACCCCTTCATATTTCCAGTCGGTAAGGTCATTTACATGCGCTGACCAGCATACATAATCATTCACGCAAAAATCCGGACCGTCAAACCTATCATGGCTTCCATATACATAGACTCTGTCACCGAATACTCTCGGCTCACCGTCCGGAACATATTCAAAACTGGGCAGATATGGATTATATACTTGTTTTGACATAAATAGATCTCCCTTTAAAATAAACATTGGTTAATGTCACTTTACAGGAAGCTTCTTATCATATGTTATCGTCTATGTTTCCTTTATGTCATTTATGTTACTAAATTTTTATCCCTTGGAAATCAACGATCTGGTTCTCTTTTCTGTACTCTCCCGGTGTCATCCCATATTGTTTTCGGAAACGTTCCGTAAAATAGCTTTGCGACGGGAAACACAGATATTCGGCTATCGTGCCTATCTGCTCTTCCGAAAACCGCAGCATATTCGCCGCTGCCTCCAGACGCGTCTGCAGCACATAATCCTGAAGCGTAATACCCATCTGTTCCGAGAAGTGCCGTGAAAGATACGAACGGCTGAGTCCCAATTCCTCCGCCATCTGACTGATACTAAATTTTGTTGTACGGTGTCTTGCAATATAGTCCTTGCACTGCTCTATATAATTTTCCTTTTTATTCCGCTCTTTTGCCAGCCGCACCTGCTCACTGAAATCCTGCTCCACCATCAGACAGATGTTCAATAGTTCCATCACGTCCGTACATTCCGAAACCTTTTGGTAATACATATCGCTCAGCGTATAGGCATCATAAGTATTCATACCGCCCCGCATGGCTGCCCGGGAAGCCAGACAGATCTGTGAGATCGCCATATACTCATATTGCTTGAACGAATTATTCCGTGCCAGCCTGCCCACACGGTCCAGTTTTTTCATATTTTCCGAATCAATCTGAACCTGCTTTTTCTGCAGTGTCCCGTTTTCAATCCGCGCCAGCCACTCCTTCTCATTCCGATAAGAAAATCTGCGATTTTCCTCCGAATCCTGCTGAAGCTGATAAAAGCTGTGCTCAATGTCCGGTATTTTCTCTAACTCCTTATTTTCCTGCATCAGCTCTTTTTCCGAAACCGTCCGCCCCGTCACCATATAGTAGACCATTGACAGACATGAGAGNGCGCGTGTTGGCGGCAGATACGGAATCCTGTAGTTCTGCTGCGTGATTCCATGTCGCTTACGATATGCATGATACTGATAAAATGTCAGCTTCTCCGTAGCAATCGGCCCAATCAGATACATATGCCGTTCTTCATCCAAAAAGGCCATATAGTAAACCATGTCCTCCTCCATGGAAACAACGGGCAGACTACTCGCTTGACATTTTTCATATAATTCTTTTATTAGTGCGGCATCCGGCGATACCTGAACATTTTCACTGTTATTTGCCGCCATTGCCAAAACAGCGCCGCTATCAGAGCAGACGCACCCCTGTATCTGCCATGCACGGTGAATCCGCTCCAAAATAAATTCCATAACTTTTCTTTGTATCATTACTACCTTCCCTTAAATCACTCAAACGCGCCACTCATCCTGCCAGCGCAGCACTGGCTTTTCCCCGTTCCATTCAATCGGAAGCCAGACATAGTTCGATTTCCATGTATTCTCATTGTGCTTTTGCTCTACACCGGGAAGTGGACAACCTTCCAAAGCCTCCCTATTCGGTACATAATCCTTAAAATGCCGTTCCATTCCTGATAAAATCTGTTTTGCCATTTTGGGCACCCACCACTGCGGCATCCAACGGTCAGCACAGGCAATCAGTTTGTCTGTTCCCGGAATCCGAAGCACACAGGTAATCTGCGAATTGAATGTCGTGTTCGTCCTATCCCCGACACACGGATCTCCCAAATCACGGTACTCCCCATGATAATCGTCAAACACGCATACCTTGCTCTGATTCGGATAATATCCGCTTGTGCCACTGGTAAACAGATATTTTTTCCCATGGTGTTCAAAAAAGGTGGGTGCCTCTCTTGTATAAGGCGGAAACAGATTTTCATAATGTGCGGAATACTCTCCGGACACCGCAGTATAATCCTCCGTCAATGTCGCACAGATCAACTCAAAATGCGGTCTTTCAAAAAAAATATACGCTTTTTTTGTATTCTTGTCTACGTGCAGCGCAAAATCACCGCTGTCCATGTGAAGCGGCTTATACATCTTATGAACCGTCCGGTATGGTCCCATAAATGTATCTGCTTCCATAATCGTCATAAACTGGCTGACCTCTCCCGCCATAATTTTCAGCCACGCTACATATTTTCCGGTCTTTTCGCAAAATATGATATGCGGTCTGTCCATACAGTACGTCGGGTGCAACGGACTTTGCAAGTCATCCGGCTCAGGCGGTATGATAAGTCCCTTGTCTTCCCAATTATATAAATCTTTTGACACATAGCAGCGCACGCCCCAGTGCCACACATATCCGCCCTTTTTCGTCCGCTCCTTGTTCTCACCGTACCAATAATACAAGTTTTCTTTTTCATTATAGAACACGGAGAAGCCGTGAGCCTGTATGCGGTTTCCGCTCGTATCCTTCCATACTTTTCCCGGTTTAATGCTGCTATACATAATTTTCCTCCTTTACCGGAACACGTCTAAATTTATTTCTTTCAGTCTTCTTCATCGCTACCAGTTGTAACAGCGCGATCACCGGATACGCTGCTGCCTGAACGCCAATCACACAAAAGATGATGAAATTCTGCACCGCTGCATTTTGTACAGGAATCAACGTTTCTGTCGGAGCCTGATACCCCAGCCGTGAAATGCCAAAGTTAAAAATACAAAGAGCAATGCCTCCCATCAAAGTCGTAATACAGTTCATCACCGAAGAAGAAAAACCGTCACAGCGTTTCCCACTGACCTGTTCCACCTCATCCAAAGCATCGCCCAGCATACTGGAAATCATGAATGTTGAAGGGATCAATCCTATCGTCCTCACCACCTGTCCTGTCAACACCAATACCAGATTCCCGGGATTGATCAGACAGACCAGAACGCCCAGAAATGCCAGTACAAAACCTCCTACCATCGCCTTCTCTTTACCCAATTTATTGCAGACCGGACGGCACAACACAATTCCGATTCCAAGCGGAGCCTGCCCCAGTGCGTAGAAGAGAGCCTGCGTATATCCATCATTATAGCTTCCAAGCACCCAGTTGCAATAATAGAAAGTGCCTGCACTAAACATCGCGTTCACGGTCTGAATCAGAATCAAGTAGAGCATTAGGATGACCCATCTGCGGCTCTTCATGCAGCACTTAAACTGCTCTCTCAAGGAAACTTTCCCGCTTTCCCCCTTTTCCTGCATTCTGTTTTGCTCTGTTACCCGTTCTCTGGTATAAAAATATTCTAACAGAATCATCGGCAATGCCACAACAGCCACTCCCAACATAACGCCTACCCACAGCTTTCTGTTGACACCAATCATAGGTACCACAATACAGGGAAACAAAATTGCAATCAGGGAACCGGCAACCATATTCGGCGTATTTGTAAGTAGTGACAGTTTACTTCTTTCTTCCTCACTATGGGTAGAAAGAGGCACCATCAACGTATGCGCCGTGCTGTACATCGTATATGCCACAGCGTAGAACACAGTGTAACTGACAAAAATCCATATCGCAGTCAGATTGTCATTTCCTCTCGGCACTATAAAAAGCAATATCATACAAACCGTTAAAAGAGGCGCAGAAAACAAAATCCATGGTCTTGCTTTTCCCTGTCTTGATCGTGTTCTGTCTACAATGACTCCCATATAGATGAACGTCAACACATCCAACACTTTTGCCACTACAGGGAAAGCACTGATGAACAAACCGCCCCAGATACCGCTGATATCCAATACATCCGTATAATACACATTCAGATAGTTTGACAGAATAGAGTTCATTAAAATTACACTGATCGGTCCGATAAAATAACCCAGCCACTTTTCCTTTTTCTCCACTTTCTCAGATTTAATCCGACTGTCAAATATTCTCGCTGATAACATTTCTGACATTTTAATACACCTCACTGCTTGCCTTCTTTCATATTTTAAAGCAACACTTGTTTTGTTTATCTGAGTTTATTATAATAGGATATAAGCTTAAAGTCAGCCATCATTTTAAAGACATGTGTTGTTTTAATAGCAAAAGGAGTTCCTATGAATACGAAAAATAATCAGCGGTATCAGGATACTGAAAAACTAATCCAAAATACCCTTCTTTCTTTAGCACAAGAAAAAGATATCCATAAAGTGACTGTACGGGCTATCTGTGAAACGGCCCATATCAATCGCTCTTCTTTCTATCTGCACTATCTGGATATACATGACCTGATTTATAAAATGGGATTGGAAATGATGACAGAGATCGGAGAAATGATGGAAAACTCCGACAGTGTTATTGACTTTTTTCTAGTGCCTGAAAACATGACAGAAATGATTGCCTATGTCAAAGAACATCGTACTTTTTTTGATATTTACCTAACTCACTACACTGCCGCAGCGAGTGAAAGTTTCTCCTTACTATGGGAATATGCCGCCAAACCTTATATGCAGGAACATTATGGCTCAATTGAAGAGGCGGAGATGTGGTACCATTTTTCTTTTTTCAAAGCCGGTTTCATCTCCGTCCTCAGTGAGTGGATTCATCGCGGCTGTCCGGAAACACCGGAGAAGCTGACTGAAATCATTTTGCGCAGTCTTCCAGCCACATAGCCTCTCCTTCAATCGTGTCCTTTCATTTTCCGCTGTAAAATCACACTCCGGTAAGCCTCAATACCATATCTACCACATGCTCGGCACAATAAACAAGTTCCGTGCGGGTAAGTGNAAATTCTTTATCTTTTCCCTGCAGCGCATTCATCGCTGTCTTATAATCGGCAGGACTGCCCGGC
Organism: Lachnospiraceae bacterium; assembly: GCA_014804355.1. Lineage (GTDB taxonomy): Bacteria > Bacillota > Clostridia > Lachnospirales > Lachnospiraceae > UBA3282. The sequence continues at coordinate 4,792 of JAAUZY010000025.1, read as the reverse complement.
ATAAACACATCATTTCCCGCTTTGATTGTCGGCGCGGACTTTGCCCCACGGTATTTTCCTTTACCTGCCATAGCAGAAATCACCCAGTCTGTCATAATCAGACCGTCATAACCCCATTCGCCGCGGACTACGGTCTTAAGCAAATCGCTGCGTTCGGAGGTGTGGGTACCGTTCAACAAATTATAAGAGGTCATAATCGCACAGGGCGAAGACTCTTCCACGCAGATTTGGAATCCCCGCAGATAGATTTCACGCAATGCCCGTTCACTGACCGCACTGTTGGAAACCAGACGGTTTGTCTCCTGATTATTGCAGCAAAAATGCTTGATAGTGGTTCCCCGCCCTGCATGCTGCTGTACTCCTTTTGTAATGGCAGCTCCTACTCTGCCACTGATTAACGGATCTTCAGAATAGTATTCAAAATTCCTGCCGCACAATGGACTGCGATGGATATTGAACGCCGGGGCCAGCCACAGATGAATGCCGAAATATTCCATCTCTTCACCCACTACAGCGCCGCATCCTTCACACAGCTCCATATTCCAGCTCTGGGCAAGTGCAGTTCCGATAGGAATCGCCGTACAGTATTGGGTAAGAATCTCTCCCTTGTTCTTCTTCTGCAGCAGCCCCATCAGGGACTTCTGCACCGGTCCAAAGAAATCCTCCATTCCGGCAGGCAGCGTGCTTCCAACGGAGTGTGCCCCCTTCTCATCTTTCGTGTATTGCTTCGAAAGTCGCAGTCCTGCAGGACCGTCAGCCATTACTAACGGCGGTATACCCGGTACGCGGGTGCTGGTCTCCCCTGCTGCTCCGGCTACGCNCTGCGACGCATTGCCGATGATGCTGGCAATCCCCGCTCCGTCTTTNAAGTTACCGATGCACAGATAAACCAACTGGTCATCCCTTAATCCTGCCACGATCTGTTTCGCCTTGTCAGAAGGCTGTTTCNGCTCCGGCCAGGACAGCGTTTTCAATGCGCGGGTATCCGCTTCCAGTATCGGCAGACCGGCGGGCAGTTCCTCGGNCTTTAATGTTTCCGGCTTCCAGTCNGTAAAACCGGGATTTCCTCCCACGTTCNTTACCTGACGTACACTCACAGTTTCTTTCAGTTCAACGACTGCGGCGGGAACAGTGTNCCGGCTGCTGTTGCCCACACGTACAATATACTTCCCTGCCTCCAGAACATAAGCCGCCGCTTCGNTATCATAACCGGCAAGGCTTTCCAGNCGGAAGGAAACCGTCACCGTCTGCGTCTCGCCNGGAGCCAGTTCTTTGGTNTTCGCAAAGCCGGCCAGCGTCTGATAAGGCTGATCCAATTTACCCCAAGGAACNGAAACATAGACTTGTACGACNTCTTTGCCGGGCANTGANCCTGTATTTGTCACCGGAACGGTAACTGTCAGGGAAGTTCCNGCNAGTGCGGTTTCTGCTTTGCCAAGTGCAAAGTCCGTATAAGTNAGGCCAAACCCNAACGGATACAATACCTGAATACCCGCACTGTCNAAATAGCGGTAACCGACATAGACNCCTTCCCGATAACAGGTATCGTCCATCTCGCCAAAATCACCGACNGACGCATANCTTTCCCATGTGCTCCACGTTGTGGTCAGCTTGCCGGAAGGTGNNCTTTTCCCTAACAGCACATCAGCCANAGCNCGTCCGGTCACTGCTCCTAACTGNGAGAGAACCAGAATATTATCCACTTCCGCCACNGGNCTTAAATCAACCACGCCGCCNACATTCAATACGAGCATAAAGTGCTTGTATTTCTTGTTTGCTNCCAGAATATCCCGNATTTCCGTTTTGCTCAGTTTGATGTCNCCGGCTTCCGGTTTACGGTCATTGCCCTCTCCGGAAACACGNGCCAGAACGTACAGCGCAGTGTCGCCNGAACCATCTAACGGCAGCGTATAGTCCGGCTCCGGCATCACAGCGCCCATACCCATCATGACAGCNATTTTNTGNTGCTCTCTTGCCTGCCGCTTAATATCTTCCACGAACTGTTCATGTGCTTTCTTCCGGATAGCGTCATATCCGTCCAGCCACGCCTTGGAAGTAATTGTAAATCCCGCTTTCTCCANCCCNCGCTCCACGGTAATGTAAAATCGGGAATTTACATCGCCGGAACCGGTTCCGCCTTTGATGGTATTCCTTGCACCNCTGCCGTAAATGGCAATACTGCCCGGCTCCCGCAGTGGAAAATCTCCGTTTTTCTTAAGCAGTACCATACATTCCGGCGCATAGGCGCACATTTTTATAAGATGCCGCTTCTCATAGTCGTACAATTTGTTACCCATAATGCTCCTCCTTCCGTTATAAAATTATAATAACATAAATAACAGGAATATCGTTATCACATATTAGTTTTTTAGACAATGATACAACTCTTCTACTTCTGCCCGCATCGGAATCGCAATCGCCGTGCCTTCCCTTGAGACGCAGATCGCAGATGCCTTCGCCGCCCGTTCCATGCACTCCTTTAAGGACAGCCCGCTAGTCATTCCTTGCAGGAAATATCCTGTAAAAGTATCTCCCGCCGCCGTGGTATCAACTGTCTTAACAGGAAAAACATCCTGATATATCATTTCCTGCGGCGTAAAACAGTAAGCGCCAGCTGCACCCATGGTCATGATCAGGCTCAATCCGGGATATTTCTCATGCAAAGTATTCCAGACCGCCTCTGCCTCCGTTTCTCCGGTAAGCTGCTGCGCCTCTACTTCATTAATCAAAAGCCACGATACTTGATTATAATCCAGTTTTTCAAGAAATGCTTCAAAGGGTGACGGATTCAGCACCACCTTCATTCCCTTCTCCGCCGCCTTTTCGATCATATATTCCAGATTGCTGACTTCATTTTGCAGTACCAGCCAGTCCTCTGTCGAAAAATGCTCCAGCGTCTCATCTATCTGTTCCTTTGTAATCATCCGGTTAGAGCCGCCATAGAGTAAGATGCAGTTTTCGCCGGAATGATCTACCTGAATGACGGCGTTTCCCTGCAGTTCATCTACCTTGTACAGATATTCCGTATGTACACCATACTCTTCCAGTAAAATCTTAAGCGATTCCCCTCCGATTCCGATACATCCTGCGTGAAAAACCTCTGCACCTGCTTTTGCCAGAGCAACGGACTGGTTCAACCCTTTGCCGCCGGGAGCCATCTTCTGCTCTTTTGCGGCAAGTGTTTCTCCCGGCTGCACGAAATGTTCCACCCGATAGATATAGTCCAGATTCACCGAACCAAAATTTAATATCTTCATATTAATCCCCCATTCTTGTGTATAGACTGCCCCATCAATAATATATCTTATTGATACCGTCAAACGGTTTCAAGCAATATCTTATTTTGCCCCACCTTCAGTTCCTGCTCCGTTCCATCCGGCAAGATGAACCTGGCTCTGGTATTGGCAGGTATCTCCACCATATATTCCACCTGTCCTCCCCGATATTCCCAACGGCTTTTTACCATTCCCACCGGAGAATCAAAATTGCTCTCTGCATATTTCATCAGCCTGCATGGTTTTGGCTGAATCGTAATCTCCTGTCCCTTTACCCGGATGCCGCAGATTCCTTCAATCAGCCACGAAACCACCGCTCCCTTGGAATAATGGTTCAAAGAAGCAACGCCGATATCGCCGAAATGTCCCTCCCATGACTCCCATATGGTCGTAGCCCCGTTTTTGACCGCAAACAGCCAGCCTGGCGTATCCTCCTGAAGCAGCACTTTATAAGCAGTTTCCACATAACCGTAATCCGCCAATACCCGGCAGAGCCAAGGTGTCGTCAGAAATCCTGTATTCAGATGGTAATTGTTTTTTGCCACCAACTCATTCAGATCCTTTGCTGCTACCTTTGCATCCTTCTCGGATAAAAGCCCCATATACAGCGGACGCACATATTTGCACTGCCTATCGGACGAAATATGTCCATTCTTCACTTCCAGATAATTATATGCCTTTGCGGCGTTTTCGGCCAATTGTTTATAATGCTTTGCATCCTCCGTCCTGCCCAGCGCCCCGGCAATCTCCGCCATCATTTTACTGCTGTACGCGTAGTACGCTGTGGCAATATCCGGCACCCCGTGGAGCATCATATTCTTGACGGATTCCTGCATGGAGATATCCGGTTCCAGCCATTCTCCCCAGTGTAGCCCTGTATCGATTACATAGTTCTTATAGGGATTTTTCTTGAATCGGTTGAAAAAGCGGTGTTTATACCCTTTCTTCTCCACATAGCCCATCCAGCGGCACATCATATCATAGTTTTCTTCCAATATTTCTTTGTCCCCATATAGATTATACATGACATATGGAATGATGATGACCGCATCTCCCCAAGCGCAGGAACCGTCATAAGCCTCATCGAATTTATTCTTCGCAGGGATTCTTCGAGGCGCAAAATTGTACACCCTGCCATCCTCGTATTGGTCTACCTTCATCTCGTCCAGCCACCGTCTGAATACCGGATAACCGTCCATTAATGTAACTCCGGTATCTGCGAACACCCCTGCGTCTCCTGCCCATCCGCTTCTCTCCCTCTGTGGACAGTCCATGGGAATATCCACAAAGTTGGATTTCTGGCTCCAGACGGTATTTTGTACCAGCCTGTTTACCAATTCATTGTCACAAGTAAATTCTGCCGTCTGCCTGATATCCGAATATACCGCATGGGCAACGAACTCGCTCCCGTCAATCTCTATGTCTGTCTCCACCTTGACCATCTGGAAACCAAAGATACACAAGGCAGGGCAGTACACATTTTCCCCTTCTTTACAGGTGTATTCTATGACCTGGTG